>DASSNA010000354.1:0-13024 GCA_035688445.1 Solirubrobacterales bacterium
GATGCCGTCTCCTTTTATGTCGTCGCCTGGGTTCTCTTCAGCGCCGGGACGATGCCCCGGGCCGAGCCGGAACCGGGGCGGATGCGCGACCGCGTCCGCGCCGGCATCGCCTACATCCGCGGCGAGACGATCCTGCGCCGCATTCTCACCGCCCAGGGCCTGGCTTTCGTCTTCTTCGCGGCGGTGCTGCCGGTGGAGGTCGTCTACGTGAAGGAAACCCTGGGCTCGACCGACACCGGCTACGGCGTGATGCTGGCCAGCTGGGGGCTGGGGATGGTCGCCGGCAGCCTGCTCTTCGCCCGCATCCGCCAAGCCTCGCTCGCCTACCTGCTGTTCTTCAGCACGCTCGCCGTCGGCGCCGGCTATCTGGGCCTCGCCGCCGCCCCCACCCTGGCGGTCGCCTGCGGCGCCTCCGTCGTCGGCGGCGCTGGCAACGGCGTCCAGTGGGTCGCCGCGATCAGCGCCGTCCAGGAGCTGACGGCGGAAGCGATGCAGGCGCGGGTGATGAGCGTGCTGGAGTCGATCGGCGCAGCGATGCCGGGGGTCGGCTTCGCGCTCGGCGGCTTGATCGCGGTTCTGGCGAGCCCGAGAACGACGTTTTTAGTTGCGGGCGCCGGGGTAATCGTCATCGTTGTCGTAATGGCGCCCCTACTTGGATCGAATTGGCTAATGCAAGCTGGAAACCTTGGTCCAAAAGCGCTTGACGACACCAACGACGTTGTGGTGGAGTTGTTGCCAGGGGGGTATCTCCCAGGGGGAATTGCCGGCAAACCGGGATCGGAGGAGCACAGTTGAAGAAGCTACGGGCAGTCATCGCGGTTCTCGTCCTTGCAGCGGTCGCAGCGCTTGGCCTGGCCTCGTGTGGCGGTGGCAGCTCAACCAGCGGCGGTGGCGGCAAAGAAGGCGGCATTCTCAACGCCACCTACAAATCCTTCCCGGACTACATGGACCCGGCCCTCTCCTACACGGCCGAAGGCTGGACGGCGATGGGCGAGGTCTACATCCCGCTGCTGACCTACAAGCACGCCGAAGGTGCCGAAGGCGGCGAAGTCGTGCCTGGGCTGGCGAAAGCCATGCCGAAGATCAGCAATGGCGGCAAGACCTACACGCTCTTCCTCCGCAAAGGGCTCAAATACTCCAACGGCAAGCCGGTCAAAGCCTCTGACTTCACCTACGCGGTCGAACGCTGCTTCAAGGTCAACTCCGGCGGCTCAGTCTTCTACACCGGCATCGTCGGCGGCGAAAAGTTCGCCGAAACCAAGACCGGCGGCATCCCCGGGATCAAGACCAACGACAAGACCGGGGAAGTCAAAATCGAACTCGAAAAACCGCGCGGGACCTTCACCAACGAGCTGGCGCTGATGTTCGTGGCGCCGGTCCCGCCGGGAACGCCGAACGAAGACCTCTCGGCCGACCCGCCTCCCGGTACCGGGCCCTACATGATCACCAACGTGCAGGGCAAGAACTCCTGGGAATACAAGCGCAACCCCTACTGGGCGAAAGCCAACTCGAAGGCGATGCCCGAATACCCGACCGGCGTCGTTGACGGAGCCAAGGTGACCGTCGTCCGCAACGACGAAACCCAGGTCAACGACATCGAAACGGGCAAGTACGACTGGATGGAGAACCCACCGCCCGCCTCCCTCTACTCGCAGGTCAAAGAAAAGTACGAAGGCAGCCAGTTCAAAATCGAGCCGACGATCAGCACCTACTACTTCTGGATGAACACGACGAAACCGCCGTTCGACGACCTCAAAGTCCGCCAGGCGGTCAACTACGCGATCGACCCAGCGGCGCTGGAACGGATCTACTCCGGCCAGCTCAAAGCCTCGCACCAGGTCCTGCCGGAAGGGATGCCCGGGCGCAAAAGCTTCGACCTCTACCCGCACAACATGGCGAAGGCCAAAGAAATGCTGGAAGAAGCGAACCCGTCGGACAAGAACATCACCGTCTGGACCGACAACGAAAGCCCGAACAAAGAAGCGGGCGAATACTACGAAGGCGTGCTGAAGGAACTGGGCTTCAGCACGAAGCTGAAGGTGATCAACGCCGACAACTATTTCACCGTGATCGGCAACCGCTCGACGCCCGACCTCGACACCGGCTGGTCGGACTGGTACGAGGACTACCCACACCCGAACGACTTCTTCCAGCCGCTATTGGCGGGAGAAAGCATCCTCGACACCAACAACGGCAACTTCGCCGAACTCGACGAAGCGGACCTGAACAAGGAAATCGCGAAACTCGGGGAAGAACAGCTCGGGCCTGAACAGGAAAAGCGCTACGCCGAACTCGACAAGAAATACATGGAACTGGCGCCGTGGGCTCCCTACGGCCAGCGCACGCTGAACACCTTCGTCTCCAGTGCGATCAACCTGGAAAACATCGTCTATAACCCGACGTTCTTCCAGTACCTGACCAGCTTCGAATTCAACGAATAGTGGAGCAAGGGGTACCTGAAGCAGAGCGGGGGCCTTGGGCCCTTGCTCTGCGGCGGTTCCTGCGCAACCGCGTCGCGGTCGCCTTCCTCGGGCTGTTCTTCGCGATCGTGATTTTCGTCTTGGCGGCGCCGCTGTGGGCCGACCACGTAGCCCACACCGGGCCCAACCAGACGCACACGGTCGAAAAACTGCACGTCGACGGCGAAGTACGGGAAGTGGTGACGCCAGAAGGCAAGCCGATCGGGCCGCAGTGGCTCGAAGCCGACGGCAAGTTCTTCCTCGGCGCTGACAGCCGGCTCGGCCGCGACGAGATGGTGCGGCTGATGTACGGGGGGCGGATCTCGCTCTTCATCGGCATCGTCGCCGCCCTGATCACGACGACGCTGGCGGTGATACTGGGGCTCCTCGCCGGCTACTACAAGGGCTGGGTCGACACGGTGATCGCGCGAACGCTGGACGTCCTCTGGTCGCTGCCGGTGCTCCTGTTCGGGATCGCGCTCGGCGTCTCGCTGGCGATCGGGGGGCTGAAGATCGGGCCCTTAGAACTGTCCGGCGGCTCGATCTGGGTGCCGATCTTCGTGATCAGCATCTTCACCATCCCCTATGTGGCGCGGCCGATCCGCGGTGAGGTCCTGGCACTCTCCGAGAAAGAGTTCATCGAAGCGGCGATCGCGCAGGGAGCGGGGCCGCTGCGGGTGATGTTCGCCGAGATCCTCCCCAACCTCGCCTCGACGATCATCGTCTTCTTCACCCTCAACATCGCCAACAGCATGCTGTTCGAGGCGGCACTCTCGTTCCTCGGCGCCGGGGTGCAGCCGCCCAACTCCTCCTGGGGAACGATGATCTCGATCGGTGTGGAATTGCTGCGGACGCAGCCGCTGCTGGCGGTCGTCCCCGGGGTGATGATCATGCTGACGGTGCTGTCGCTGAACATCGTCGGCGACGGCCTGCGGGACGCGCTTGACCCGCGCTCGAAAATTCGCTTCAAGGCGCGTACCGGCATCGCCGAGCCGGAGGGAGCTTCAATCTGATGCTCCGCTTCATCCTCAGGCGCCTGATCGGGATGGTCTTCGTCCTCTTCGTCGTCTCGCTCCTCGTCTTCCTGATCTTCAACGTGATCCCCAACTCGCCGCCGGCGCAGCGGCTGGCCGGCAAGAACGCGACGCCGGTGCTGGTCAAGAGCATCGAAGAAGAATGGGGCTTCGACGAATCGCTGCCGGTCCAGTACGCAACGATGATGAAGAACGTTTTCACCGGCGAACTGACTTCCTACTCGCCGCGGATCCCGGTCAACGATCAGATCGAGGAAGGCATCCCGGCGACCTTCTCGCTCAGCATCGGCGCCGCGATCATCTGGCTCAGCTTCGGGATGATCCTTGGCTACCTGTCGGCGACCCGCGCCGGCGGCTGGCTGGACCGGGTGCTGACCGGGGTCGCGATCGCCGGGATCTCAATCCCGGTCTTCCTGCTGGCACCGGTCCTCATCTATTTCCTCACCTACAAGCTCGAAATCTTCCCCAACAGCGGCTACGTGAAGCTGACGGAAGACCCATGGGAATGGTTCACGCACCTGATCCTGCCGTGGTTCACGCTCGCCGTCCTCTCGATCGGCTTCTACAGCCGGGTGCTGCGCTCGAACATGCTCGACGTGATGAACGAGGACTACGTGCGCACCGCCCGGGCGAAGGGGTTGAGCGAGCGCCGGGTGATGACGAGACACGTGCTGCGCAACTCGCTGATCCCGATCATCACCCTCTTCGGGCTCGACTTCGGCGCCACCATCGCCGGCACCGCGATCATCACCGAAGTCCTCTACGGCATCCAGGGGGTCGGCTACTACGCCGCGCAGGCGATCTCGAACCTGGAACTGCCGCCGATCATGGGCGTGACCCTCTACGGCGCCTTCTTCGTCGTCTTCGTCAACACCCTGGTCGACATCGCCTACGCCTACCTCGATCCGCGGGTGCGGCTGGGGGCGTCGGCGCAATGAGCGCGGCTCCCCTGCTTTCCGTCCGCGACCTCCGCGTCGGCTTCGCCACCGAAGGCGGGGCGCTGCAGGCGGTGGACGGCGTCAGCTTTGACCTGCGGCCGGGCGAAGTGCTGGCGATCGTCGGCGAGTCGGGCTCGGGCAAGAGCGTCACCGCGCAGACGATCATCGGCCTTACGCGCTCGAAAAACTCGCGGATCGAAGGCTCGGTCAAGCTCGACGGCGAGGAGCTGGCGGAGGCCGACGACGCGACGATGCGGCGCCTACGGGGTGAACGGATCGCGATGATCTTCCAGGACCCGATGACCTCGTTCAACCCGGTGTATCGGTTGGGCAACCAGATCATCGAGGCGATCCGCGCCCACAAGGGTGATGTCGACAAGGAGAAGGCGCGGCAACAAGTAGTGGAGTTATTCGAATCGGTCGGCATCCCGAACGCCGCCCAGCGGGTGGATGACTACCCCCACGAGTTCTCCGGCGGGATGCGGCAGCGGGCGATGATCGCGATGGCACTGGCGCTCGAGCCGGAGGTGCTAATCGCCGATGAGCCGACGACGGCGCTCGACGTCACGATTCAGGCACAGATCCTGCGCCTGCTCGAGGACCTCAACCGCGAACGTGGCCTGGCGACGATCCTGATCACCCACGACCTCGGCGTCGTCGCCGAAGTCGCCGACCGGGTGCTGGTGATGTATGCGGGGCGAATTGTCGAGGAGGGGACGCTCGACGAGATCTTCTACGACCCTCAGCACCCCTACACCTGGGGTCTGCTCGGCTCGCTGACCCGGCTCGACCGGCCACGGCCGCACCGGCTACCGCAGATCTCCGGCTCCCCACCTTCGCTGGTCGACCTGCCGGAAGGCTGCCCGTTCCGTCCCCGCTGCCCGCACGAGTTCTCGAAATGCACGCAGTACCCGAGTCTCGAGGCGCGGGTGACGGAGGCCCCCGACCACCGTGACCGCTGCTGGCTGACCACGGAGCAGAAGCGCGCGAAGCGCCAGGTGGAAGGGCAGATCGGGCTTGAGGCGCCGCAAGAGGCCCCGCGGGCATGAGTGACAGTGTCGCCAACGCGGGAGCGCCCCTGCTCGAGGTCGCCGACCTCGTCAAGCACTTCCCGATCAAGCGCGGTGTCCTGATCGACCGCGAGGTAGACCAAGTGCGGGCGGTCGACGGCGTCAGCTTCACCGTCAACCGCGGCGAGACGCTGGGCTTGGTTGGTGAGTCGGGCAGCGGCAAGTCGACCGCCTGCCGCGCTGTACTGCAGCTGATCAAGCCCACCTCGGGTTCGGTCAAGTTCGAGGGGCGGGAGCTCGCCGGCCTCGGGCGGCGGCAGATGCGGCCGCTGCGGCGCGAGATGCAGATGATCTTCCAGGACCCTTACGCCTCGCTGAACCCGCGCAAACGCATCGGTCAGATCGTCGGCGACCCACTCAAGCGGCAGGGGGTCGCCTCCGGTGCGGACCTGCGACGGCAGGTGCAGGAGCTACTGGAGCGGGTCGGCCTCTCCAGCGAGCACTACAACCGCTTCCCGCACGAGTTCTCCGGCGGCCAGCGGCAGCGGATCGGGATCGCGCGGGCGCTCTCGCTGAAACCGAAGCTGGTGATCTGCGACGAGCCGGTCTCGGCGCTCGACGTCTCGATCCAGGCGCAGATCGTCAACCTGCTCGACGACCTCCAGGACGAGTTCGGCCTCGCCTATCTCTTCGTCGCCCACGACATCGGCGTCGTCCGCCACATTTCCGACCGGATCGCGGTGATGAACGAGGGCAAGATCGTCGAGCAGGGGAGCGCCGACCAGGTCTGCGAGCACCCGGAGGACGCCTACACGAAGAAACTGCTGGCGGCGGTGCCGATCCCAGACCCGCGCGAGAGTCGCGAACGGACCGCGAACGCGTAGCCTCGGGAGGGATGGCCCTCCCCCTCTCGCCGCCGATCAAACCGCAACTTGCGCTTACCCGCAAAGCGCTGCCGACGGGCGAGGAGTGGGCGTATGAGCCGAAGCTGGACGGGTTCCGGGCGATCGTCTTCGTCGACGGCGACGAGGCCTACATCCAGTCGCGCGGAGGCAAACCCTTCAATCGTTATTTCCCCGAGCTGAGCTTCGCCCCGGGACGCTGGGTGCTCGACGGCGAGCTGGTGATCCGCGACGCCGACGGCAACCTCGAATTCGACGCGATGCAGGAACGGATCCACCCCGCGCAGTCGCGGATCGAGCTGCTCTCGAAGGAGATCCCGGCGAGCTACATCGTCTTCGACCTGCTGGCCGAGGGGGACGAGGTGCTGTGCGAGCGACCGTTGCGGGAGCGGCGGGAGCGGCTGGCGGCAATCGCCGAGACGGCGGGGCTGGAGCTGACGCCGCTCACCCCTGACGCCGAGCAGGCCGAGCGGTGGCTGGGCAGCATCGAGGGGGTGATGGCCAAGGACCTGAGCGCCCCATACGTGCCCGGCAAACGCAAAGGGATGGCGAAGGTAAAGCGGGAGCGGACGATCGACTGCGTGGTGATGGGCTGGCGCCCCGGCAAAGAGGAGGGCACGGTCGGCTCGCTGATCCTCGGCCTCTACGACGGTGACGAGCTGCGGACGGTGGGTCACATCTCAGGCTTCAGCGCCAGCGCCAAACGCAGCATGCCGGCGATGCTGGCGCCGCTGGAGACGGGCGAGGCCGGCACCGCCGAGCCGAGCCGCTGGACCGGCGGTCGCGACCTCGAGTGGGTCGAGCTGCGGCCGGAGCTGGTGATCGAGGTCGGGTACGACCACGCGGCCGCAGGGCGAATCCGGCACGGGGCAAGGTTCCATCGGTTTCGGGATGACAAAAAGCCGCGGGAGTGCAGCTTTGAGCAGTTGGACGAAGGGGGCTAGAAGAGGGTCGGCTGGCTGGGCGGGTTCAGCTTCACCGGAGGAGCGCTCTGCTTCCTCACTCTGGTCCTACCCCAGCCTTTGACAGCTCTCGTTGCGTGCCTGCGTTGCTCGGGCCGCATATATGCGCGGTCTCGGTAGAGGGCCTCGTAGCGGGGCAGAAGGTCGGGTCGTTTGGCTTCGAGCCAGGCGAAGAAGACGTCCTTGACCTCGTCACGGAGGTGGAGAGCGACGCCGCCAAGGAAGGTGGCGCCGGCTTTTTTAGCTCGCTCGACGATCGGGCGCACCTGCTCGGGGTCGTCGTTGATCCCCGGCATCAGCGGCGCGATCAGGACGCCGGACTCGATCCCCCGCGCCCGCAGCTCGGCGACCGCGTCCAACCGCGCCGCCGGGCTCGGCGTGTGCGGCTCGGTCGCCCGCCATGCCGCCTCGTCCAGCGTCGGCACCGAAAGGTTGACCGAGACCGCCAGGCCCCTTGCCGCCATCCGCTCGAAGATCTCCGCGTCCCGCATCACCAGCGGCGACTTGGTCAGCACCGAGACCGGCGTCTCCGCCGCCTCTAGCGCCTCAAGAATCTCGGGCATCATCCGGTAGCGGCTCTCGACCCATTGGTAGGGGTCGGTGTTCGTCCCCAGCGCCACCAGCTCCCGCTTCCACCCCGGCCGCCCCAGCTCCGCCCGCAGCAGCTCCGGGACGTTTACCTTGACCACGATCTCGCGCTCGAAGTCACGACCGGCATCGAGGTCGAGATAGGTATGAGTCCTGCGGGCAAAGCAAAAAGTGCAGGCGTGAGTACAGCCGCGGAAGGGGTTGATCGTCCAGCTGAAGCCGTAGCGCCCACCGGGGACGTGGTTGAGGGCGGAGCGAGCACGGACCTCGTGGAAGTTGACCCCCATCGCCTCCGGAGCATCGAAGGTGCGGACAACGGTCCCGTCACCCACGCCCGGCAGACGAAGGTCCTTCTCGACGAGTTGCTCATCCCACCTCATACGAACACATGTTCGCATACGCCAGCGGACGCAACTGCATCAAATTTCCTGCCTCCCAGCCCGGAAATTTGATGCAGTTCGGCGGGGTTAGGGCAGCTCGCCGCGGATCACGTAGCGGAGGACATCGAGTATCTGCTCCGCCGCTTCGATCCGCTCGCGCCAATCGCTGTGTATCTCGCCCGAGAGGTAGACGCTCCAGGTCCGCTCAGCCACAAGTCGATCCTTGAGAAGGTCCGCATGCCAACTTGTCAGACCCCTGCCCCGCTTTTCGCCCCCTCTGTCAGTCTTGGATCGGAAGCACTAACCGGTACCCGATCCGATGACCAACCTCGCTCAAAGTCTGATCGACGCACTGGCCCTTGGTGGTCTTTATGCGCTGATCGCGATCGGGGTCACCTTGATCTACACCGTGATGGGGATGATGAACTTCGCCAGGGCGAGTTCATCATGCTGCCCGCCTACGTTCTCTACCTGCTGGCCGGGCTGCCGTTCGGTGTTGCGGTCGGCGCCGCGCTCGCCACGGGAATCGCGATCGCGGTCCTCGCCGAGCGGGTGGCTTTCCGCCCCGTGCGGAACGCCGACCTGGCCGCGCAGCTCGTTACCTCACTTGCCGTCGCGACCATCCTGCAGAACGTCGTCAGCGCGGCGGTGGACGCTCGCGCGCAGTCGGTGGCTGCGCCTGCGCTTCTGAGCGAATCGAGCCAGGTCGGCGCCCTCTCGATCCCGAATCTCGAGATCCTCACCGTTGCGCTGACCGTGATCGTTCTTGGCGGCCTCGGCTGGTTGCTCTACCGGACCCGCATCGGCCTCGAGATGCGCGCGGCGGCGGAGAACTTCGAGATGGCGCGGCTGCTCGGCGTCCGTGCCAACCGCGTAATCGCGATCGCCTTCGCGATCAGCGGCGCACTCGCGGCGATGGTGGGAGTGCTGATCGTGATCCAGACGGGTCAGGTCTCTCCGACGATGGGGCTGACTCCGGTGCTGGTCGGCTTCATCGCCGTCGTGATCGGCGGCTTCGGGAGGATCTTCGGCGCCGTGGTCGGCGGGCTCGTGCTCGGGGTCCTCTCGTCACTGCTCGGCACCTACTTGCCGGACGGACTGGTTCCGTTCCGTGACGCGATCGTCTTCTCCCTCCCCGTGGCGATCCTGATCGTCAGACCGCAGGGCCTGCTCGGCGCGGCAACCGGAGAGGCGCGGATATGAGCAGCCGAGGACTGCGCTCCCCTGCCTCCGCCGCTACCTCTCTGGCCATCCCGCTTGCGCTGGTGGCGCTGACCGCCGTGGTCGGGGCGATCGGCACGCCTGCTTTCGAAGACACCGTGACGCTGATCCTCTGCAACCTGATCATCGTCCTCGGCCTACAGGTATTCATCGGCAACAGCGGCGTCTACTCGTTTGGGCAGTTGGGCTTTGCGGCAAGCGGCGCGTATGTCGCCGCCCTGCTCACGATCCCCGCGACCTTCACGCTCCTGCAGACGCCGGAGCTGCCGAAGTTGATCGCCGATGCTCAGCTCGGCCCCCTGACCTCCACCCTGATCGCCGCAGTGGCGAGCGGATTGCTGGCAGTGGTGGTCGGCTGGCCGCTGATGAGGACTTCGACGCTGGCGATCCCGATCTCGACCTTCGCCTTCCTGATCGTCGCCTTCAACGTCCTTGCCAACTGGGACCAGGTCACCGGCGGAAGCAGCGGGCTGGTGGGTATCCCAAGGACCACCGACGTCGCCTCGGCAGGGCTTTGGGCCGGTGTCGCGGTGGCCGTGACGCTCGCCTTCAAATGGTCGGCAAGCGGCTACCGGCTGCAGGCGACCCGCGAGGACGAGGTGGCGGCGCGCTCAATCGGCATCGGCCTGATGCGGGAGCGGCTGATCGCCTTCACGATCAGCGGGATGCTCTGCGGGATCGGCGGCGCCCTGGCGGTGCACCAGTCCGGGGCTCTGTCTTCCAACACCTTCTACTTCGCCGCCTCGGTGACGACGATCACGATGCTGGTGGTGGGCGGCGCTCGCAGCGTCCTCGGGGCCGTCGTCGGAACCCTCGCGGTGGCGACGGTAAACGAACTGCTGCGCAACTTCGAGGAAGGCACCCACGCGTTCGGGCCGATCTCAATTGGCGAAACGCCGGGCCTGGCCGCGATCGGGCTTGGGGTGATCCTGCTGGTGACGATGATCGCGCTGCCGGGGGGATTGACCGGTGGCCGCGAGGCGGGTGAGATCGAGCCGATCCGCAGCAGGCTGCGTGCTCGAGCTCGATCGACGTCGCCCGCAGCGGCGGCAACGAACCAGGCAAAACCCCGATCCGTCCGCGGATCGGCCGGAAGCCTTCGCGCCGAGGGAGTCTCCCTCGCCTTCTCCGGACTGCAGGTGCTGAGAGGGGTGGAGCTAGCGCTGCCCCCTGGCGAGGCTCTCGGGCTGATCGGCCCGAACGGTGCCGGCAAGACGACGCTCGTCAATGTCCTCAGCGGCTTCCAGGCCCCCGACTCCGGCAGCGTCTTCCTCGATGGAGCTGACGCGACCGGCTGGTCGCCGGCGCGGCTTGCGCGGGCGAAGCTTGGGCGCACGTTCCAGGCAGCGCTTCCCTTTGCGGGGCTGACCGTGATGGAGAGCGTCGCCGTGGGCGCGATGGGCGTCGGGGTGAGCCGGCGAGAAGCTGTGAACGTCGCCGCAGGCGTGCTCAAGCGCCTCGGGCTGGAGGAGCAGGCGCAAAGCCCTGCCGGCCTGCAGCCGCCGGGGAACCAGAGGCTGCTGGGCATCGCCCGCGCTCTGGCCATCGGGCCGCGCTACCTGCTGCTCGACGAGCCCGCGGCAGGGTTGAACGACGAGGAGTGCCGGGAGCTGGTGGCGAGCCTCCGCGAGGTGATCCAGGACTTTGGCTGCGCGATCCTTTTGATCGAGCACGACATGAACGTAGTGATGGACCTCTGCTCGCGGGTGCAGGTGCTCGACGACGGCAAGACGGTCGCGATCGGGAGCCCCGAGGAAGTCCAAGCTGATCCCGCCGTGGTCGAGGCCTACCTCGGCACCTCCTACGTTGCGGCCGCCCATGCTTGAGCTGCGCGGGCTGAAGGTCGCCTACGGTGGGGTCGAGGTTCTCCACGGCATCGAGATGGGTCTCGACGAGGGAGAAGTGGTCGGCATCGTTGGTCCCAACGGCGCCGGCAAGAGCTCGCTTTTGCGCGCGATCTGCGGCCTCACCCGTTCGAGCGCCGGCGAAGTCAGCTTCGAAGGCAGGTCCCTGCGGGGGCTCGCGCCGGAGGAGATCGCGAGCTTGGGAATTGCGCTAGTGCCTGAGGGCCGGCAGATCTTCGGCACGCTGACGGTGGCGGAGAATCTGCGCCTCGCCGCACAAGGCGACGGCAGCGAGACGATGGAGCAGGTCCTGGAGCGGCTCCCGATCCTGCGGGAGCGAGCCGAACAGCGTGCCGACCGGCTCTCGGGCGGCGAGCAGCAGCAGCTCGCCGTGGGCCGCGCGCTGCTGCGCCGACCACGGCTGCTGATCCTCGATGAGCCCTCGCTCGGCCTCGCTCCGAAAATGATCGACGTCATCTACGGGCTGCTCGAGGAACTTCGCGCGGAGGGAGCGACGATGCTCCTCGTCGAGCAGAACGCGGCGCGGACGATCGACTTCTGCGAGCGCAGCCTGGTGCTCGCCGGCGGCAAGGTCCGCGCCAGTGGAAGACGCGAGGACCTGCAGCGCAACCCTGACCTCTTGCGTGCATACATGGGAAGGCAGCTATAAGTTGGGAGAGAAAGAGATGACTGACGATCACCCTGCCTTTTCGCCCAGCAGTGAAGACGTAATGCTGGCGCTGCGCCACTGCTGGCAGCCGGTGGCGAGGGTGGAGGACCTCGAGAACGGACCCCAGCGAGCGGTTCTGCTCGGTGAGCCCCTCGCTGTCTTCCTCACCGAGAGCGGTGAGGCGGCGGTGGTCGCCGACCGCTGCGCCCACCGTGGCGCTCTGCTCTCGATGGGCAAAGTCTGCGGCGAGAGCATTCAGTGTCCCTACCACGGCTGGGAGTGGGCGGGCGATGGCGCCTGCACCCGGATCCCTTCGCTTGCCGATCAACGCCAGATCCCACCGCTCGCCCAGATTCCGTCATACCCGGTCCGTGTTCACTGGGGCCTTGTTTGGACGACGCTCGAGGAGCCGTTGACCGACGTGCCCGACGTTCCGTGGTTCGACGAGGATGAGTGGACGTGGGGTCATGGCACTCCCTTCGAGCTGCCGGTCGCCTTCGGGTTGATGATCGAGAACTTCCGTGACGTTTCCCATTTCGCCTTCGTCCATCAGAAGACCCTCGGGTACCAACCGGCGGAGGTTGAGCCGCTGATGCCGGAGAGGAACGGGATCGAGGTAACGCTCCGCCGGAACATGGAATGGGGAGAGGGCGCCAGCGCGGCGTGGGGTCCGCTGCGAGAAATGGGTTACCACACGCTCGCGCCCAACTTCACCTCGGCGAGGATGTTCACCGACGACGGTGAGCGCTGCCTGCTTCACGCCGCACGCGCGATCAGCGCGACCGAGTCGGCGCATTACTGGATCGAGGCCGGTCTCGAGAATTTCGACCAGGAGCGCCTGGAGAAAGTGATCGCGTACGACGCCGGCATCTACGCCGAGGACGTGGCGGTGATCTCGAAAATCGAGCCGCCCGAACTGCCGCTGGATCCCAACGCGGAGGTCAACACCCTTGCCGATCGGTTTACGCTCGCCTACCGAGAAGCATTTGTCGAGTTCGTAGACCGAGCCCTCGCCG
>DASSNA010000205.1:0-2430 GCA_035688445.1 Solirubrobacterales bacterium
CGGCGGGCAGCCCGGCACGTAGATGTCGACCGGGAGGAACTTGTCGGCGCCCTGGAGGATCGCGTAGTTGGCGAACATCCCGCCCGAGGAAGAGCAGGCGCCCATCGCCATCACCCACTTCGGCTCCAGCATCTGGTCGTAGAGGCGGCGGATGACCGGGGCCATTTTCACCGAGACCCGGCCCGAGAGGACCATCAGGTCGGCCTGGCGCGGCGAGGCGCGACCCGCCTCGGCGCCAAAGCGGGCGATGTCGTATCGAGCCGTGACGGCCGCCATCGGGATCCCCTCGATCGCGCAGCAGGCGAGGCCGAAGGTGAGCGGGAAGATCGAGTTCGCCCGCGCCACGTTGAGCACCTTGTCGAAGGTGGTGGTGAGGATCCGCTCTTCGACGTAGCTCTCGAGGTCCTCGCCCTCGAGGTCGCCGCGGAGCATGTCGCGGGCGGCCAGCTGCTTCTCGCGCAGGGAGCGGCGCTCTACCTCCAATCCAGGGCCCCCTTCCGCCAGACGTAGACGAAGGCGACGAGCAGGAGGACTACGAAGGTGACCAGCTCGCCGAGGACGAGGAGGCTGTCGGCGCCCTTCAGGATCACCCCGATCGGGTAGAGGAAGACGACCTCGATGTCGAAGAGGATGAAGAGCATCGCGACGAGGTAGAAGGTGACGCCGAAGCGCAGTCCCTTCGTCGGCTCGACCGGGATCCCGGACTCGTACGGCTCTCCTTGGCGTTTGCCGGCAGCAGTCGCCCGTGACAGCTGCTTCGGCCCGACCAGGTGGTTGACCAGCGCGAAGATGCCGCCGACCGTGAGGCCGAGGAAGGCGAAGACGAGGATCGGGAGGTAGCTCTTCAGCACGGGGAGGTGAGAGTTGTTCGTGGCGAGCAGCTCGTGGGAGTCGGATACCCGCGTTCAGCCGCCGTAGCCCCTGTTATATACCGACTTTGTGACATGTTGCTACATAGTGATTTTCCGCATCAGCAAGCCGAATCCCGACCCTTTTAGGCGGGATTAGCGCGTGGTCGGGCTCCATATCGCGGTAGGCGTCTGCCTAATCGCGCTAAATGCGGCCGCGGGCCTCGTCGGCGGCATCGCCTGGTACCGCAACCGTCCCTCGATCCCCTTCTGGTACCTCCTCCGCGCAGCCCAGGTCTCGGTCTTCGTCCAGGCCCTCCTCGGCGGCCTCCTCGTCGTCACCAACCACGAGCCGAAGGAAGGCCTCCACTACCTCTACGGCATCCTCCCCCTCGTCGTCTCCTTCATCGCCGAAGGGGCGCGGGCCGACGCCGCTCAGCGCGAGGTCGGCGAGATCGACTACGAGGCCCTCCCCCAAGCCGACCAGGAATCCCTGGCCCTGGCGATCGTCCGCCGCGAGATGGGAATCATGGCCGTCAGCTGCGGCGTGATCTTCTTTCTGGCGCTGAGGGCGGCCGGTACGAGCGGCCTCTGATCGCGAGCCTGCGATCCAGCACCTCTGAGGTGCTCAATTGCAGGCTCGATCAGCCCAGCGGCCGGTACTGGCCGGCGTGGAAGACCAGCGGGTTGCCGTCGCGGACTTCGAGGTCGCGGACTCCGCCGGTGACGATCACGTGGTCGCCGGCGGCGAGGACGTCGCGGAGGTCGCAGGCGAGCCAGATCAGGGCGTCATCGATGGCGGGGATGCCGTCGCGGTCGCTCCAGGCGACGCCGGACCACTTCTCGGCGATTGGGGCCTTGGTGGCAAAAGAGCGGGCGATCGGCTCTTGGCCGGCGTGGAGGACGCTGATGCCGAAGCTGTCAGCGGCTTGGACGGCGAGCAGGGTGCGGGAGCCGCGGTCGAGGCAGGTGAGCATCATCATCGGCTCGATTGAGAGGCTGCAGACGGCATTGGCGGTCGCTCCGGCAGGGCCGTCGGGGCCGGTGGCGCTGACGATCGTGACTCCGGTAGGGAGCCCTGCCATGGCGGTGCGGAAGCGGTCTGGATCGAGCGGCGGCATGGTCGGAAGAGCGGGATCGCCGCTAGACAATATGATGCCCGCCGCATGCGCTCCGCGTTGGTCATAGCAACGATGCTCGCCGCCGCCCTCGGGCTGGCCGCCTGCGGCTTCGGCTCGGAAGGCATCGCCGTCTCCAAGGACGACCCCAACTACAGCGGCGCCGAGCTCTTCGCCACCCACTGCTCGGGCTGCCACACGCTGAGCGCGGCCGGGACGCAGGGCAGCGGCAACCGAGGCGAGCGCACGCAGGGGCCGAACCTGAACCAGCGGACCGAGACGTACGACGACGCCCTCTTCGCGATCCAGAACGGCGGCTTCTCCGGGGCGATCATGCCCCAGAACATCGTCGTCGGCGACGAGGCCGACGCAGTGGCCAAGTTCGTCGCCAAGTACGCGGGCACCGAAGCCGAAGAGTCGCCGCGGCCCGGTCAGACCGCGGCTCCCTAGCCGGGACCCCCGCA
>DASSNA010000008.1:0-2043 GCA_035688445.1 Solirubrobacterales bacterium
CCCTTGCCGCCGCGGTGGTCGTCCTTGCGGTCGTCCTCCTCAGCAGTGGCGGCGGCCACAAGTACACCTTCGTCTTCCAGAACGCCGGCCAGCTCGTCCCCGACAACCAGGTCCTGATCGGCGGCTCGCCGGCGGGCACGGTGGAAAGCATCGGCCTCACCGACAACAACCTCGCCGAGGTCCACGTCGAAGTCGACCAGGAGTTGCACGAAGGCTCGACCGCAGCGATCCGGGCCACCTCGCTCTCAGGGGTCGCCAACCACTACGTCTCGATCAGCCCCGGCCCGAACAGCAGCCCGGCGCTGGACGAAGGCGCCGAGCTCGGCCTCTCCTCGACGACCACGCCGGTCGACCTCGACCAGTTCTTCAACACTTTCCCGCCGCGGGTCCGCGACGCGCTCGGCCAATTCATCCAGGGCAACGCGGCGATCTACTCCGGCAAGGGGAAGGACGCCAACAACTCTTACAAGTACTTCGGCACCGCGCTCAACCGGGCGAGCGCCTTCGCCCGCGAACTGAACGCCGACCAGCAACTGCTCTCGCGGTTCATCGTCAGCTCCTCGCGCCTGACCACGGCGATCGCCGGGCGGGGCGAACAGCTCTCGAGCGCGATCTCCAATGCCAACACCGCCTTCGACGCGATCGCGGGCCAGAACGAAGCCTTCGACGCCACCCTGCGCGAGCTGCCGCCGGTGCTGCGCCAGTCGAACACCACTTTCGTCAACCTGCGGGCGGCGCTCGACGATCTCGAACCGCTGGTCGAAACGGCGAAGCCGGCGACCAAGGAACTGGCTCCCTTCCTCGAAGAACTGCGGCCGGTCTTCCAGAAACTGGTGCCGTTCATGCACGACCTTCGCCTGGTCGTCAAACAGCCGGGCAAGGGCAACGACCTCGCCGATCTGCTGGCGACGCTGCCGGCGGTCCAGGAACTGACGTCGAACGCCTTCCCGCACTCCGAAGCGGCGGTCCGCGCGTTCCAGCCGAACCTCAACTTCATCCGGGCCTACACGCCAGATCTGTTCAACGGAATCGGGAAGTTCGGCGAGGTTGCCGGCTATTACGACGGCAACGGGCACTACGTGCGGGCGGTCACGGCCGCGCAAAACCTCTTCCGCTACAACGAATCGAGCAGCGAACTCGAACCGATCAAGCGGGAACAGCAGTACGAACCGTTCGGCTCTACTCCGCACGTGCACCGCCGGTGCCCGGGCGGCGCCACCCAACCCGCTGCCGACGGCTCCAGCCCCTGGGTCGGCGGCGGCAGTGTCGACTCATCCGAATGTAACCCCAAAGACGTCCCTCCTGGCCCATGAGGAGGCTTCTACTTGCAGCAGCGGTGGTCGCAGCGGTGGTGGTCGTTGTGCTCCTCGTCGCCGGCGGCGGTGAATCCGGCGGCTACCGGGTGCGGGCGATCTTCGACAACGGCGGCTTCATGGTCAGCGGCGAGCAGGTGCGGGTGGCCGGCGCCAACGTCGGCGAAATCGAAGAAGTCAACGTCTCGATGCCGGGCGAAACGGTCGCCTACAAGAACGGCAAGCCGGTCGAAAAGCCCGGCAAGGCGATCATCGTCATGAGCATCACCGACCCCGGCTTCCAGGACTTCCGCCAGGACGCCTCTTGTTTGATCCGGCCGCAGTCGCTGATCGGCGAGAAGTTCGTCGATTGCCGGCCGACGCTGCCGCGGGCGCCGGGAACCGAACCGCCGCCGCCGCTGAAGAAGATCCCCGACGGGCAGCCCGGAGAAGGCGAGTATCTGCTGCCGCTTGGCAACAACGGCACCAGCGTTGACCCCGACCTGATCAACGACATCCAGACTCTGCCCTACGCGCAGCGCTTCCGGCTGATCCTCAACGAACTCGGTGCCGCGCTCGCCGGCCGCGGCAAAGATCTGCAGGTCTTGGTCAAGCGGGCGAACCCGGTCCTGCGCGACGTCGACCGCGCCTTCGGGATCCTCTCCGCCCAGCGCAACCAGCTGGCGCAGTTGGCGAGCGATTCGGAGGAAATCCTGCGCCCGCTCTCGCGCGAGCGCGCCCACTTCGCTGG
>DASSNA010000028.1:0-2529 GCA_035688445.1 Solirubrobacterales bacterium
GTGCGAAGTGCGCGCCATGGGTGCGTTGTGGCTCGGCAGGATCTCTTGCATGAGAACGGCAGAGATAGTCGACATGTCCGGAGCACGGGTTAATGTGCAGGACATGTCCAAGATGATCCAGATCAGGAACGTGCCCGACGAGATGCACAGGGCGCTGAAAGTCCGTGCGGCCGCGGCGGGGATGAGCCTGTCCGACTACATAAAGAAAGAGCTCAGCTGGGCCAATGAAAAGGACAGCTGGGAGGAGATCAACGCTAGGGCCAAAGCGCGTGGTCCCCTTGGTCTCAGCACCCAGGAAATCGTCGATCTGATCCGAGAGGGGCGCGGCGACTGATGGCTGTTGTCGATGCATCGGTGATCTGCGAACTGCTCGTGCGGGGTGAGCACGAAGAAACGGCGGAAGAGCGCTTGCTGGGCGCGCAGAGGGCGTTTTGGGCGCCGGAGCTACTCGACGCTGAGGTTGGCAGCGCTTTGCGGAGGGCGGTTCGGCGAAAGAGCATCGACGCCGACCAAGCCGCTGAGGCGCTTGGGGAGCTGAGGACGTTGCCGATCCATCGTGTCTCGCACGAGCGGTTGGCCCAGTTCGCCTGGCTGCTGCGAGACAACGTCAGCTTTTACGACGGTCTCTATGTCGCCTTGGCGCAGTTGCTCGACAAGCCGCTACTGACCTTCGATGCTCGCTTGGCGCGGGCGGGGATCGACGCCGAGATCGAGGTTCTCGCTTAGGCGTAGAGGGTCTCGGAGGCGAGCTCGTCGGCGCGGCGGCTCCAGAGCTTCACTTCCATGAAGATCTCGTCGCCGTAGCCCTCGAGGGCATCGAGGGCGACAAGGGTGAAGCGGTCTTTCGAGATCGCCTCCTGGTCAACGGCCTCGCCCTCGAGCACGGCGGTGGCGGCGACGGCGCCGCGGACCAGCGGCCGCCCCCAGACCAGGGTGACTGCGCCGGCCCTGCCGTTCTCCCCGCGCCAGCGACCGATCACGTCGTCGTTGAGGTCGATCCGCCAGTCGGGGTTGTCGGCGGCGAGGATGTCGGTGAAGTCGGCCTTGGCAGCGAAGTCGGCCGGCTCGCCGTCTGGCGGCTGCACGTAGGAGACGTGGCCGAACAGCTCCAGCCGCCCCTCCTCGCTCTCGGTGAGGGCAGAGCAAGGGACCCAGACTCGGCCGCCCCAGGCGCGCTCGGGGAACCAGTCGACCTCGGCCGGGACCTCTGCTCCCGCCGGCAGGTCCTCGATCTCCCCGCAGGCTCGCGCGAACTCCTCCCGCAGTCGCTCCTCGAAGCGCCCATGCGGAATCCCCTCCTGGGTCGTGTCGGCGATGAAGCGCGGAATCGGTCGCGGGGTGGGTTGCATCAGAGGCACTCTTTCAGGTCAGAGGCCGCCTGCTCGGGCGGGTAGACGTTGATGTCGACACCGGTGCCGAGCTCGAAGCCGGCCTTGATCGTCAGCCGCGGGGCGATGTCGACGTGCCAGTGGAACTGCTCGGCGCCGCGGGGGGCAGTGCGGATCCAAAGGTTGAGCTCGGGCGGGCCGTCGAAGAGCTTGGCGAGGGCGCGCAGGGCGGTGCGGATCATCGCCGTGCCGGCTTCGTCCTCCTCGAAGCGGGCGGCCTCGCGGCGGGGGATCACCCGCAGCTCGAACGGCGAGCGCGAGGCCCAGGGGCAGATCAGCGCCGCCTCGTCGTCGATCGCGACCAGGCGCTCCTGCCGCCGCACCTCCTCGACGAGGACGTCGCTGAGCAGCCCGCCGCCAGCGGTTCGTTCGCCGTAGGCGCCGAAGCGCTCGCGCTCGCGCGCGACCGCGGCGGGCACGAACGGCAGCGCGTAGAGCTGGGCGTGGGTGTGCTCGAGGGAGGCGCCGGCGCCTCCTCCCTCGTTGACGATCAGCTGCAGGTAGGAAGCATCGGAGTGGGCGCGCATCCGCTCGCGCCAGGTGGCGACGGCGCCGGCGAACTGCTCATCGCCGAGGTCTGCCATCGCCGTCAGGTGCTCGGGCGAGTTGATCAGCACCTCATGCGCGCCCTCCGCCGGGCGCGAGGAGAAGAGGTCCGGTTCGCCCGCCCGCCGCGAAGCGAGCAGCGGGTCGCCGCCGCTGGAAAAGGCCCCCGCGTCGGCCTCAGTCGTCGTTGGGCCGCCGCCAGGGCCGTTCCGTGGTTCCTTTGTCGTGTCCTGGCCGACAAAGGAACCACACGATGGGTCGGCTAGGGCGGGATAGAGGTTTGGCACCACGCGGGTCGTCCAGCCGGGGGTGTCGGGCTCGCTGCCCCCCGGGCGCGTCGCGTAGAGCTCGGGGGGCGTCCGTTCCTCGCGGCCCTCGCAGAAGGGGCAGTTCTCCGGTCCCTTCGGCTCGCTTGCACGTGCCTGGAAGCTGTCCGGGCGCTCGGCCCGGCCCGGGGCGAGGACCGTCCTCAGCCCCGTCAGCTGGTCGATGCGGATCTCCGGGGAACTCAGGACCGTGAGGGGGGGAGGTCGCCTACGTCGGGCTCGTCGTCTGCCGGAGGCTCCGGGGGCGGCGGTGGTGGTGAGGCCGGCGG
>DASSNA010000047.1:0-5572 GCA_035688445.1 Solirubrobacterales bacterium
AAGGCCAAGCGGGAGCTCGGCTGGGAGCCGGCGCACCCGAGCTGGCGCCAGGGCTTCGCCGAAGTCTTCGCCGCTTAGGATGCCGCCGGTGAGCGATCTCGACGCGGCCAAGCAGACCCTGCTCGACGAGCTGCGCGAGCACTCGCTGATCCTCGGCGAAGTGACGCTGGCGAGCGGCGCGATCGCCCAGTACTACGTCGACGCCCGCCGCACGCTGATGCGCCCGGCGGGGTTCCGCGCCGCCGGCGAGCTAATCGCGGCTGCGGCGATCGAGCTGGGGGCGGAGGCGGTCGGCGGTCCCGCCACTGCGGCGATTCCACCCGCCTGTGCGGCGATCGCGGTTCCGGCCGGCGCCGGCCTCGTCGCTTTCTTCGTCCGCAGCCAGCGCAAGGAGCATGGTCTGCAGCGCTGGGTCGAGGGACCCGTCGAGGCGGGGGTGCGTTGCCTGGTCGTCGAGGACACCGTCACCACCGGTGGCTCGACCGCGCAGGCGATCGAGCGCGTCCGCGAGGAGGGGCTGGAGGTGGCCGGGGTGATCGCGGTCGTCGACCGGCTGGCCGGCGGCGGCGAGAGGATCGAAGCCGCGGCGGGTGCGCCGTACCGGGCGCTTGTGACGATCGACGAGCTCTACCCCGACCGCCCCGACCGCGAGGCTTAGCTAGCCGCCGAGGCCGACGACCGCGGTGCGGCTGCCGCCGGGGATCGCCGCCACTACGTGGGTCTTGAGCCGGCCGCGCTTCTGCAGCACTAGCCGGCCGGTGGCGCTCAGTGGCACCCGGTAGGCGTGGGACTGGCCACCGGTGAGGTGGAAGGTGCCGCGGCCGAGGACCCTGGTCACCGCCCGCGTCCGCGGCCCGTGGCCGCGGTAGTGGGGAACTGGGAGCCGGAAGCGGGTGCGGAGGATGACCTGGCCGGGGCATTCGGTCCCCGCCGGCCAGAGGCAGGTGACCCGCAATCGCACGCTCTTGCCCGCGGCCTTCACATTCGAGAGCTTCAGCGCCACCGCGATCGACGTCGCCTTGCATCCCAGCAGCCGGTCTTTGCCGGGGGCGATGTCGAGGGCGTAAGCGCAGACCCGCTGCCGCCCCGTCTTGATCGTCGGCAGGGTGACGTCGAAGCCGTGGCGCGGCCCCGCTTCGGGGAATTCGGCGGCGACGTCGCGGCGCGAGCCGGTGGCGCTGCCGAGTTCGTAGGAGATCGCGCCGGGTTCGCCGTTGCGACCGCCGACCGAGAGGCGGATCGCCAGCGGTTCGGTCGGGAAGTTGGGGTCGAAGGCCCAGCCGCGCACCCGCACTTGCCCTGGCGCCGGCGCCTTCGCCAGGTCGAGGAAGCCGACCGGGTCGTCCCCGCCGGCAGCGGTTGCGGTGCCGACGGTCGCCCCGTCGACGTAGTTGTTGTCGATGTTGATCGTCACTCCGCCGTAGCTCTCGTTGTGGCCGCCGCGGTACTGGTGGATGCGCTGGTGGTTTGCCCAGGCGCTGGCGGGGACGACCGAGTCGGCGGTGTTCTGGGCGCCGTTCCAGTTGGCGATCCAGAGGTCGTCGGGGAGGGTGTAGCCGGTCCCGACCTGGTCGGCGAGGTCGGCGATCCCGGAGGCGCTGCTGCTGTAGACGCCAGAGACGTAGCCGAGCGCGTGCAGCTTCCTGGTCCAGGCTTCGAGGAAGGCGAGGGTCGCCGCCGTGGCCGAGGAGGTGCGGCTGTAGGACTCCATGTCGAAGTAGATCGGGCTGCCCGGCCCCATCGCCACTTCACTCGCCTCTTCGACTGCGTCGATCGCCGCCGCGGTGCCCTGTGCGGTCGCCGTGCTGGCGCTGAGCTTGGCGCAGCTGGAGCAACTGCTGGTCGGCGCCTGCAGGCCGACGTAGGTTGGGATCAGGTGCCAACCGGCTTCGGTTTGGGCGGCGACCCATTCGGCGGTCAGGTTTGGTTGCGAGCAGGCCCGATTGGCGCCGCCGATGTAGACGCCCACTGCCCGGTAGGGCGAGCTCTTCCAGGCCGCCATTGCTTTTGAGGAGGGGGCGCTGCAAGCGTCGAAGCCGAGACCGGTGAAGACCGCGGAGGAGGAGACGTGGGCCAGCGGCCGCGGCGCCAGCGGCAACGCTGAGGCCCCGGCCGTCGCCGACGAGGGTTCGACGAGGATCGCCCGCCGCTTCCCGATTGCCCCCGCGGGGCAGCTCTGGTTAGCCGCAGGCGTGCCGAGGTAGACCGCCCGCCGATCGAGCCGCACGCACATCCGCGGATGCCGGTCGAGCCGATAGACAGGCCAACCTGCCGGAACCTGCACCGTTTGGCCCTCGAAGTGGACGCTGCGCTTTACCCCAGCACCCGCCGGAGCGGCTCGCAGAGCCAAAAAGGCGAGCAGTACCACCGCCACCAGCACGAGGCAGCGAGACACGGTGGAGCGAGAGGGCCGATTCAAGATCTCCACTCTCGATACAACCGGCCACCCCCGTCAAAAGTTGCACCCGCGCGGGAGAAAGCCTGCAGGAGAGCGTCTGACTTGCCAGCGCACCTACGCTCTACTGGGCGGGTCGTGCACGGCTTCAAGAAAGGCAGCCATCGCCACAGCCCCATGCAGTCCGGCTGAAATCTCGACTGGCACTTGGCAGTTTCTCCCCCGGACTATTAGTGGCAACATCCCACGGAGATCCTGCTCAGACCCGGCCAAACTGCTGAGCACGGCTCGGGTTTGCTCGTTGCTAATTACCTGATTATGGAGGGGCGAAGGGAGACCAACAGTTGAGACCAACCGCCACGCACTCTGATATCGGCGCCAATGCAGTAGAGAGCTTTGCCAACCGAGCACCTCGCGCAGCCGCAGCATTGACGCGGAGAGCGAAACGCCGCTGTGGCTGGAAACGTTGCGCGCGATCCCGAGACTAGGCTCCGCCTTGGCGAATTCGCTTTCAATCCAGCCTTTTGGTAGCAGCAATGCTGCAGCAAACTGGTCGCAGAAGCGCTCTTCGGAGTCGAAGTGCACTGGAGGCATGCGGCAGGCTTCCATGTCCTCGTTTGGCTCGGCCAGCAAGAGGTGGCCGAGCTCGTGGGCGAGCGTGAACTTCTGTCGTGCGGGCCCAGTCTCTTCGCGCAGAAAAACAGTAGTCCGACCATTACGCTGAACCAGCCGGCCGTCCTCGATCATTGAGACCTGGTGAATCTCGTCTACGCCGAAGATTCGAGCTATGGCTTCGATCGGAATTGGCGGTTGTGGCACGACCTCACACTGTGCTAGGACCCACGCCGCGAGCCGATCAACCATTTCAGCAGTCATACCGCTCCGAGAAATCGGCCCAGTCCTGGATGCTTGCTAGCGGTAGCCGCCGCACCCCGCCGCGGGCTAGCTCACGACGAGCAAGCTTGTATACGCGAAGCGTCTTTTCAAAGCCCCAGCCAAACTCCTGCGAGGCGGCGTTCAACGCTTCGCGCTGGCCTTTTCGCAGGTCGGGAAGCGGCTTGGCGAGCAGCGCATTCGATGCTTCTATGCGCAAGGCCGCGCCGAGCAGGAAGAGCTCGTGAACGCTCGCGCCCCCAAGGTGGAGCGGGTCAGTGAGGATTCTCTCGATTCGGCTTGCCGAGATTTGCGTGGTCGCCACCACATGGTCTCTTTCGTCAGGGCCCGCGCTCTCCCAGGCACGAGCGAAACGCGAGAAGCTGTTGCTCAGCGCAAGTCGCAGTCCGGTGCGTCGCCGGGGACCGTCACAGATCAGTCGCTTGCGGGAGACCAACCAGCGACCGACGATGTCGTGCAGGTCATCAGGGTCCCTGTAGCACTCAATGGTGATGTCGTATTGGTCTGCGGCGCCCTTCACCTGTCGGCTGACCTCGGTGCCATCGCAGTGCACGATCAGGATTGGTAGGGAGAGCGCGCAAGCCCAAGCGAGCTCCTGTCCAATCCCCGGGCTGCCACCTTTGTCGGCGATCACGATTACTGCATCCGCCTCTAGCTCGATTTTGCCGGAGTTGAGCTGGTAGACCTGCTCGGGCGTCCTCCCATTTTCGCGCCACGGAGCCGATAGCTTGACCGGCGAGTGAACCCGCAGTGGCCAGGGCTCGGGATCCCTGTGCGTCTGGTCAATGATCGCCTGGTTAACGATGAACTCAAGCGCCTCGACGGCTTCCCGCCGCTCTCTTGGTAGCTGGGAAAGGGGCATTCCCAGATAGACAAGCGGGGCATCTGGGCCGAGCTCCTCGCCGCGGTCTACTAATGCCTCTTGGCGCTCATTGTGTTTTCCTGGCATTTACTGCTCCGATAGCCTCTCTCGTACCCACTTAGCGAACTCGTTCTGATCTGCTGTGCCGCTGGCTGCCAATCTGATGATGGCGTCGCTGGCGGAGGGATCGCCCGGATCCGGCGTCCAGGTCCAGCCGTTTCGCCGCGCGAACTCGATCATCGCTAGCAGTGCAACTCGCTTGTTGCCGTCTGGGAGCGGATGGTTTCTGAGCAGGTGCCATCCCAGCACCGCCACCTTCGTCTCGAAGACCGGGTAAGCCTCGACCTCACCAAAGCCTGCGGCCGGTGCGTTCAATGCCGAATCAGCAAGACCAAGCCGGTCGAGTCGGGCGAGCCGCTCGGCGTCGATTTCTAAAACCGCCTCGGCGATCAGCAGGAAGTCGACGATGTCGAGGTAGCAGTAGGGCATTGCTCAGCGGGCTAGCCTCTTGAGCAACTCGTTGTTCTCTTCCACAGAATGACGCAGGCGCTTGCGGAACTCCTCGTCTTCGCGCCGGGACTGGATGTGCGTATCGATTGCCTCGCGGACAGCCTCCGAGATCGTGACGCCGTCGACCTGCGCGGTCAGCTCTAGGTCCCTCGCGGTCTCGCCGGGAAGCCGCAGGGTCATCGCCTTCTTCTCCTCTCGCTCTGGCATGGGTTCACTCCTTTGGTCGGGTGTATCGACATCTTACAGCCTGGTATCCCGGTATCAATCGTGCTACCATGATATCTCGGTATCAATCAACCAATCCGAGAGGAGCCTCAATGACCGAAACCACGCACACCCCCGCCAAGGGGCCCACGAAGACGACCGTGGCGATCCTCTACAACGGCGCCGAGCGGGAGTTCCGCTTGCACGACGAGCAGACCGTGGAGCATCTGCTGAAAGAGGCGATCCGCAATTTCGGAATCGCTGACAATCAGCATCTGCTCTCGCTCTTCAACGCTGGGGGCGCCGAGCTGCCGGACAGCGAGACGCTGCGAGTAGCCGGCGTAAAGACCGGCGATCACCTCGTGCTGCGGCCGGGAGTGGTGAAGGGTGGGTGAGCAACTGCGGCTCGGCGAGGGTCTGCTAGAGCAGACGCTCGCCGAGCTGCGAGCCTGTGGGCAAGGTCGCAAGGAGTGCGTCGCTTACTGGACTGGGCTGCTGTCAGATTGCGACCGGGTTGATGGTCTGCTTCACCCTGTGCACCGAGCTGTCAGGGGCGGCTATGCAGTGGACCAGCACTGGCTTGCCGAGACCTGGAATACGCTCGGGCGGGACAGGCGGACGATCAGGGTCCAAATCCATACCCATCCGAACGTCGCCTTTCACAGCCCAACTGACGACCGTTTCCCGATCGTCGCAAGCACGGGTTT
>DASSNA010000110.1:0-10188 GCA_035688445.1 Solirubrobacterales bacterium
GTTGGCGGCCAGCGATTGCGCCGCCGCCACCGCTTCCTGGGATTTGACCGTGAACCTGTCCGCCTGCATCAGCTCTGCTCTCCGTTCTCGTCTTTTCCTTCCAGCTCGGCGAGCCGGTTGCGCAGCCGAGTGACCTCGCCGCGCAGCTTCTGCACCTGGGCTTCCAGCGCCAGCACCGTTTCCACCCCGGCCAGGTTCAGCCCCTCAGCGGTCATCTGCTGGATCCGTCGCAGCCGTTCGACGTCGCGCTGCGAGTAAAGGCGGGTGTTTTTTGGCGAGCGTTTCGGCGCGATCAGCCCACGCTGCTCGTACATCCGCAGCGTCTGCGGGTGCATCTCGGCGAGTTCGGCGGCGACCGAGATCATGAACACGCCCTGCTCCTCGTCGAAGTGCGCTTTCACCGTACGGCGGAAGGTCGCCATCAGCGCCTCGCCTCCCTCAGCAGCTCCGCCCGCGGGTCGCCGCCGTTGAGCGTCTCAGCGAGCTTGTCGACCGCCTCGCGCTGCTCGTCGCTGAGCTCCGCGGGGACGGCGATCTCGAGCCGGTAGCGGATGTCGCCGCGCCCGCCGCCTTTCTTCGGCGGACCCTCACCGCGCAGGCGCTGGATTGCGCCGTGCTTGGTCCCAGCGGGGACTTTGATTTTTTTCGTCCCCTCCAGCGTCGGCACTTCGATCGTGCCGCCGCGCAGCGCCTCGGGGACCGAGATCGGCACGCTCACCTCAAGGTTGCCGTCGTCGAGTCGTTTGAAGGTTGGGGAGGAGGCGACTCGGGTGACAACGTAGAGATCCCCATGAGGACCGCCCCGGGGGCCGGCCTCACCCTTGCCGGCAACCTTGGTGCGGCCGCCGTCGCGGACTCCGGGCGGGATGTTCACCTTGTAGCGCTTGACCTGCTGAGTTAGCCCCGACCCTCCACAGGTCGGACAGGGGTCTTGGATGATTTGGCCGGCGCCGCCACACTGGGGGCAGGGCTGGCTGACCGAGAACCTGCCCAGGTTTCGCGCCACGACGCCGCGCCCTTCGCAAAGGGGGCAAGCAATGGGAGAGGTACCGGGCCTGGCGCCGTTGCCGTGGCAGGTGGCGCAGTGCTCGGCCTTGGACAGCGTTACCTCGACCTGGGTCCCTTGCATCGCCTGCCTGAAGCTGAGCTGGACCTCGGTCTCCAGGTCTCGACCGCGAACCGGTTCAGGTCGCATCTCACCGCCGAAGCCAAACATCGAGGAGAACCGTTCCCTAAAGGACCCAAAGCCGCCTTCGGCACCGACATCAGACGCCCCCCAATCCCCGCGGTAGCCCTTGAAGCCACCGCCTTGGTCGTACTCCTTGCGCTTTTCGGGGTCGGAGAGAACGTCGTGGGCCGCCGAGATCTCCTTGAACTTCTCCTCGGCCCCCTCGTCGCCCGGGTTGCGGTCAGGGTGGTACTGCCGGGCTAGTTTCCGGTAGGCCTTCTTGATCTCGTCGTCGGTCGCCTTCTTCGAGACGCCGAGCGTCTTGTAGAGCTCGTCTGCCATGTCCTCCTAGGCGCTGACCACGACCCGCGCGGGCCGGACCAGTTGGTCGTCGAGCGTGTAGCCCTTTTGCAGGACCTCGACTACGACGCCGCTATCGGTGCCGTCAACGGGCTGGGTGGAGAGGGCCTCGTGCTGGTTCGGGTCAAACTTCTCACCCTGCGGGTCGACCGCCTCGACGCCGTTGCGCTTAAGCGTCTCGCGCAACCCGCCAAGCACCATCTCCACACCGGCCGCAAGCCCCTCGCCGCCGTCAGAAGCCTCCAGCGCCCGCTCGAGGTTGTCGACCGCGTCGATCACTTCCCGCGCCACCTCGATCTTCCCCCGCACCTGCGCAGCCTGAAGATCGGCAGCAACCCGCTTCCGATAGTTCTCGAAGTCAGCCTTCGTCCGCTTCGCCAGTTCGAGGTACTCGTCCCGCTCGCGCTGGGCGTCGGACAGAAGGGCATCGAGGTCTTGCTCGACCTCCTGCCCCTCGTCCTCTTGAACGGCCTCCGTCTGCTCCGGAGCCTCGCTCATTTGCCCTCCTCGTCAACCACCTCGGCGTCAACAACCTCCTCCTCGTCGGAGGCCGCCCCGTTCTCGGAGCCCTCGGCGCTCGCCTGCTCAGCCGAAGCCGCCGCGTAGATCTGCTCGGAGACTTTGGTCATCGCCGTGTTCAGCGCCTCGGCTTTGGCATCGAGCTCATCTTTGGAGCCGGTCTCGAGCGCATCACGCACCTCTTTGATCGCGCTGCGCGCCTGCTCCTTGCTCGCCTCGTCGGCTTTGTCGCCGGCCTCGTCGATCACTTTCTCCGCCTGGTAGACGGTGTGCTCCGCCCGGTTCCTCGCCTCAGCCAGCTCGCGCAATTTGCGGTCCTCGTCGGCATGCGCCTCGGCGTCGGAGACCATCTGCTGAATCTCCTCGTCGGAGAGGCCGGAACCGGATTTGATCTCGATCTGCTGCTCTTTGCCGGTGCCTTTGTCTTTGGCGGTGACGTTGATAATCCCGTTGCTGTCGATGTCGAAGATGACCTCGATCTGCGGCATGCCGCGCGGCGCCGGGGGGATCCCCGTCAGGTTGAATTTGCCCAGGCTCTTGTTGCCGACGGCCATCTCGCGCTCGCCCTGGAGCACGTGAATCTCCACCATCGGCTGGTTATCCGCGGCGGTCGAGAAGACCTCCGACTTCTTCGTCGGGATCGTCGTGTTGCGCTCGATCAGCTTCGTCATCACGCCGCCCTCGGTCTCGATCCCCAGCGTCAGCGGGGTCACGTCCAGCAGCAGCACGTCCTTGACGTCACCGGCGAGCACACCAGCCTGGATTCCGGCGCCGACGGCGACGACCTCGTCTGGGTTGACGCCCTGGTGCGGCTCCTTGCCGGTCAGCTCTTTGACCTTGTCGCGCACGGCCGGCATCCGGGTCATGCCGCCAACCAGGACGACGTGGTCGACCTCGGTATCGGCGTCTTTCAGCGCCTGTTTCACCGGCCCGACCACGCGGTCGAGCAACTCGCCGGTCAGCTCGTTCAGCTTCGAGCGGGTCAGCTTCAGGTCGAGGTGCTTTGGCTGCCCCTCGACCGCGGTAATGAAGGGCAGGTTGATCTGCGTCTCCTGCGTCGAGGAGAGCTCGATCTTCGCCTTCTCCGCCGCCTCGTAGAGGCGCTGCAGCGAGTTCTTGTCCTGCGAGAGATCGACGCCCTGGTCGCGTTTGAACTCGGCGACTAGCCACTCGACGATCGCTTTGTCCCAGTTGTCGCCGCCGAGGTGGTTATCGCCGGCGGTCGCCTTTACCTCGAAGACGCCGTCGCCAATTTCCAGCACCGAGACGTCGAAGGTGCCGCCACCGAGGTCAAAGACGAGGATCGAATGGTCTGACTCCTCTTTGTCGAGCCCGTAGGCGAGCGAGGCGGCGGTCGGCTCGTTGATGATCCGCTTCACCTCGAGCCCGGCGATTTTGCCGGCGTCCTTGGTCGCCTGGCGCTGGTCGTCGTTGAAGTAGGCGGGGACGGTAATGACGGCGCTGTCGACCGTTTCGCCGAGCTTCGCTTCGGCGTCGGCTTTCAGCTTCTGCAGGATCATCGCGCTGATCTCCGGCGGGCTGTACTGCTCGCCGCGCACCTCGACGCGGACGTCGCCGTTGGGGCCGGCGACGACCTGGTAGGGGACGATCGTCTCCTCCTCTTTGACTTCCGACTCCTTGCGGCCCATGAATCGCTTGATCGAGAAGATCGTGTTCTCTGGGTTCATCACCGCTTGCCGTTTGGCGACGGTGCCGACGAGGCGCTCGCCGCTCTCGGTGAACGCGACCACCGACGGGGTCGTGCGCCCGCCCTCCGCGTTCTCGAGAACGGTGGGCTCGCCACCCTCCATCACCGCGACACACGAGTTGGTCGTGCCGAGGTCAATACCGATCGTTTTCGCCACTTTTCCGCCTACCTCCGGGGGTTTCGTTATCTAAGCCTAAGAAATCTAAGTGGCAGTATGGCAGATCTTTGAATCCGTCGCAACGCTTCTTTCGATTCCGACCAAAAGAGAGGGCGCCGGTCAGGCGCCCTCTCTCGACATACCCCCTGTGTGCAAGCTTTAGTGGAGCAAGCCCGGCGTGCTGAACAGCCCGGCGTGGTTCTCCATTCCCTTAGAGAACCCGGATGAAGGCGGATCGAATCGGTGGCGCCGAAGGCGCGTTTCGCCGGAGGGGGGCGTTTATCCCTCGCCCGCGGTGCGGGCGACGAATTCGGACACGGTTTTGGCCTGCGCCTGATTGAGGATGCCGGCGGGCATCCGCCCCGGGGTAGTGGAGCTATCGACGCCGTTTTCGACCGCGTTCAGGACGCGCTCTTCGACCGATTTGATGTTGCTGCCTTCCGCCGGGCCGGTGGGGGAGAGCAGTTCGTCGAGGTTGGGGGCGTAGTTGCCGTCGGTGCCGGCCGCGTAGAGCGTGTGGCAGGTGCCGCAGTTGGTCTGGAACAGCGACTGGCCTTCCTTCAGGCTCGCCGGCACTTCCTGGGGTCCGGTGTTGGCGTCGCCCTTGGAGCGGAAGGCCAGCCAGGGGATGACCACCGCGAGGACGACGACAAGGATTCCGAACCAGATGAAGGTGCGCTTGCTCATTCGGCGGCGCGCATACTACTGCCGGCCGCCCCGGCGCGGTTCTCCCGATACCAGGGGCACATCCGCCGCAGCGCGCACTCGCCGCAGTGCGGTTTCGGGCGGCAGACGGCGCGGCCGTGGCGGATCAGGTTCATGTGTAGCTCGTAGGCGTCCTCGGGCGGCACGATCGCCAGCATTTCGTCGTGAGCGCGCTCGAAGGAGGCCTTTTCCGGGAAGAGGCCGAGCCGGCCGCCGACCCGGTGGACGTGGACGTCGACCGGGATCTCCGGGATCCCCCAGGTGAAGATCAGCACGCAGGCGGCGGTTTTGCGCCCGACGCCCGGCAGATCGAGGAGGAACTCGAGCGACTCCTCGCGCGAAGCGCTCTCGGTCCAGTCGAGGTCGGGCGGGTCGCCGAGCTGTTCGAGGATCGCCTGGATGCGCGGCGCCTTCTGCTTGCCGAGGCCGCCAGGGCGGATCGCCTCCTCGAGCTCGCTGACGGGCGCGTCGCGCACCTCCTCCCAGGTCGGGAAGCGCTCCCGCAGCGCCGCGAAGGCTTTGTCGCGGTTGCGGTCGTTGGTGTGCTGGGAGAGCACCGTCTTCACCAGCTCCGCGATCGGGTGCCCATGCGGCTCCTGCTCCGTAACCCCGTACATCTCCCGCAACCGGTCCCGAATCGCCCGCACTCTGCGCTTATTTGGTCGTTTCCACATGATCCGGGCACCCTAATGACCATTAACACGCGGGCTACAATTGGCTGTTCCGTGTCTCGCGTGCTTGCCCGCATCGGATCGAAGCTGCCCAAGGGTTGGGGCGACGCCGGGCGCCAAATCGGCATCCTGATTGGCGTCGACATCATCTACGAGCTCGGCCGCGGGATCGCCGACTCGAACAAAGCCGACGCGATGGCCCACGGCGCCCAGGTGATCGACTTCGAGCAGACGACGCACACCTTCTTCGAGCCCAGCCTGCAGGCCTTCTTCCTGCCCGCGCACTGGCTGATTGACGTCGCCAACCAGCTCTACCTCACCGCCCAGTTCTCGATCGCGCTCGGCTTCCTCGTCTGGCTTTATGTCTTCCGCAACGAGTCCTATTACTTCGTGCGCAACATGTTCGTGGTCTCGATGTGCCTGGCGCTGGTCGGCTACATCGGCTACCCGACGGCGCCGCCGCGGATGTTCCCCGAGCACGGCTTCGTCGACACGATCACCGACTTCTCCAACGTCAACCATGACTCCACCCTGGCGAAGGTCTTCATCAACCCCTACGCGGCGGTGCCGAGCATGCACTGCGCCTTCGCGATGATGATCGGTGCCACCGGCGTGATGGTCTGCCGCCGCTGGTGGTCGAAAGCCTGGTGGGCCTTCTGGCCGGTCCTGATTACCTGGGTTGTGATCGTCACCGCCAACCACTACTGGGTCGACGCCGCGCTCGGCTGGCTGGTCGCGCTGAGTGCCTTCGCGATCGCCCACGGCGCCCTCGCCCGCGCCCGCCCGCACGCCTGGGCCTGGCGCAGCCCCGCTCCGCAAGAGGCAGAGGCGTAGAACCTGCAAGGCAGGTTCTAATAGCCTCACCCCCGATGGAACCTTCTTCGGCGCCCCCCCGGGCACCACGCGGCCGGCGCGAGGGACGGCCCCCCGCCCGCAACGGCCAGGAGCTGCGCGCCTACGCGCGCGAGCGGCTGATCGAGTCCCGCCTCACCCCGAACGCGATCTCGATGGTCGGCCTGCTCGGAAACCTTGTCGCCGCGGCGCTCGTCACCCAGCGCCTCTTCTTCCTCGCCGGCGTCGCCTTCGTGCTCGGCTCGGTGATGGACACGCTCGACGGGCGCTATTCGCGGATGTCGGGCAAGGGGTCCTTGTTCGGCGCCTTCCTCGACTCGACGCTGGACCGGATCGAGGAGGGGATCGTGCTCGCCGCGGTCGCCGGCTACTTCGCCGCCAACGGCGAAGATTTCGCCGCGGCGATGTGCGTGGTCGCCGTGCTCGGCTCGCTGATGGTCTCCTACCCGCGCGCCCGCGCCGAGGCGCTCGGGGTCGAGTGCAAGGTCGGATTGGCCACCCGACCGGTGCGCGTGGTGATACTTTCGATCGGCCTGATCTTCGCCAAGGGCGCCGGAATCGGTGATTTCGAACTGCTGGCGCCGGCGGTCTACGTGATCGCCGCCTTGACGATATTCACGACGTTCCAGCGCGTATGGCATGTCCGAAACGAGCTTTCCCGCGAGGTCTCCGGCGTCAAGGACGCCGATGATGGCGCGAGGGACGTGTAACCACCGAAGCTGCCGGGTGTCTTTCGCCACTCAGCGCAATCCAGGAGGACTTCGAATTCCATGAGTGAGAGCAACGGAGCCAACGGGCACACGAACGGCGTCGGCCGCAGCGAGGACAAGGTCCGCGTCGCGATCGTCGGCACCGGCAACTGCGCCAACAGCTTCATCCAGGGCGTCCAGTACTACAAGGACGCCGACCCGGCCGACGAAGTGCCGGGCCTTATGCACGTCGACCTCGGCGGCTACCACGTCCGTGACGTCGAGTTCGTCGCCGCCTTCGACATCGACGCCGAGAAGGTCGGTAAAGACCTCTCCGAGGCGATCTGGTCGGGCCAGAACGACACGATCAAGTTCGCCGACGTGCCGAACCTAGGCGTCACCGTCCAGCGCGGGATGACTCACGACGGCCTCGGCAAGTACCTGAAAGAGAAGATCACCAAAGCCCCGGGCGAAACCGCGGACGTGGTCGGCATCCTCAAAGAGACCAAGGCCGATGTGCTGGTCTGTTACCTGCCGGTCGGCTCCGAGGAGGCGACCAAGTGGTACGTCGAGCAGGCGCTTGCCGCCGGCGTCGGCTTCGTCAACTGCCTGCCGGTCTTCATCGCCCGCGAGGACTACTGGGACAAGCGCTTCCAGGAGGCCGGGCTGCCGATCATCGGCGACGACATCAAGAGCCAGGTCGGAGCGACGATCGTCCACCGCGCGCTGGCGCGCCTCTTCCATGACCGCGGCGTGCGGCTGGAGCGGACCAGCCAGCTCAACGTCGGCGGAAACATGGACTTCTACAACATGCTCGAGCGCGAGCGGCTCGACTCGAAGAAGATCTCGAAGACGAACGCCGTCACCTCGATCATGGGGCACGAGCTGCCCGCCGAGGACGTCCACGTCGGCCCCTCCGACTACGTCGCCTGGCTGACCGACCGCAAGTGGGCCCATATCCGGCTCGAGGGCAAAGCCTTCGGCGACGTGCCGCTGACCGCCGAGCTGAAGCTCGAGGTCTGGGACTCGCCGAACTCGGCCGGCGTCGTCATCGACGCGGTGCGGCTGATTAAGCTGGCGCTCAACAACGGCATCGCCGGCCAGCTCGACGGTCCCTCCAGCTACCTGATGAAGAGCCCGCACACCCAGCGCCCCGACGACGAGGCGCGGGAGCAGACCGAGCAGTTCATCGTCGAGAACATCCGCGGCAAGAGTGGCCTCCCGGGTGCGCCGGCGGAGTCGCCGAGTACCGCTCAGGCTTAAAGTCCGAGGCGTGCGTGCGCCCCTTTCGATTGCCCAGGTCTTCCCGGTGCGCCGGGCGGGGGCGAACCCGGCGGCGCGCTTCGCCACGGCCGTCTCCGACGAGCTCGAGCGGCGCGGGCACGAGGTGGTGCAGATCAAGACCGGGGAGCCGGTCAAACGGCTGCTGAAAGGCCGGCAGCTGGACATCGTCCACGTCCACGACCCGTTCGCCCCAAGCGCGCCTTCGGCGGGGCTGCGGCACTCGTTCTCGCTCAACGTCGCCACTTTCCACGATCCAAGGGAGCGGGTGCTGGCGACCCAGGTGGCGCGGCCGCTGGTCGAGGTCTTCTTCGGCCGGATTGATGCGCGAACGGTGACCAGCGCAGAGACGGCGCAGCTGCTGGAGCGCTACTTCCCGGCCGGCTACGAAGAGATTGGCGGCGGCGGTGAGGCGCCCGACTGGGCGGCGGTCACCGACGAAGTCGAAGCGATCTACCGGCGGCTGCTGGCGCGGCGCCACCCGGCGGGCGGCGACGCGGAGGTGCGCGAGCGGATCTCGCAGCGGCCGCTGATCGAGGTCGACCTGCACATGCACACCGACCACTCCGGCGACTGCGCCACCCCGGTCGACGTGCTGTTGCAGACCGCCCGCGACCGCGGCCTCGGGGCAATCGCGATCACCGACCACAACGAGGTCTCCGGCGCCCTGGAGGCGCGCGAGATCGCCAAAGGGATGGACGACATCAAGGTGATCGTCGCCGAGGAGGTGAAGACCGCCGAGCAGGGCGAGGTAATCGGTCTCTTCCTCGAGGAGAAGATCCCGAAGGAGCTGACGATGGCGGAAACGATCGCCGAGATCCGGCGTCAGGGCGGGCTCGTCTATGTGCCGCACCCGTTCGACCGCTTCCACTCGGTGCCCGACTACGAGCACCTGCTCGACATGGTCGAGGAGATCGACCTGCTCGAGGTCTTCAACCCGCGGGTGGCGCTGACCGCGTTCAACGAAGAGGCGGTGCGGTTCGCGAGCAAGTACCGGATCGTGCCGGCGGCGGGCTCCGACAGCCACGTCGCCCAGGGGCTCGGCAGTGTGCGGCAGCGGATCCACGACTTCGACGGCCCGGCCGAGTTCCTCGAGGCGATGCGGGATGCCGACATCACCCGCAAGCACAAGAACCTGGTCTACGTGCAGACGCTGAAGTTCCTGCAGACGACCGGCCGGCCGAAGGCGCCGAAACGGCGGGTGCCCGACGCGAAGCCAGTGCGGGGCGGACGGCCGAAACGGCTCGGACAGCGCCGCCGGACGAGCAAGTCCTGATGCAGACGGACCGTCGCGAAGGAGCCGCGGCGCCCTCGTCAAAGAGTGCCTCGGTGCGCAGCATCGACGACGAGATAAGGGAGAAGTACCTGGAGCGGGCGATCCGCGAGCTCAACCAGATGAGCCGTGAGATCCAGGAGTGCCCGCACTGCCCACGCGGCAAGCTGATGCCGGTGCTCGGCTCCGGCCACCCGCAGGCCGACATCTTCATGCTCAAGCAGGCGCCGATGGTCTCGGAGATCGAGGAGGGGGTTGCCTTCTACGGTCGCTCCGGCAACGCGCTGATGAAAAGCTTCAAACGGCTCGGGATCGACCCGCTGGTCGTCTACGGCACCCTCTGCGTCAAGTGCCCGATCCCCGAGCCCGACCTCGCCGCCGGCGAGTGCGTCGCCCGCCTGGTCGAGGAGCTGGCGATCGTGCAGCCGAAGATCGTCGTCGTCATGGGCGACCCGGCGCTGCGCATCCTCAACAGCCTCAGCGTCCCCCTCTCGCGCCCGCTGGAGCCGCGCGAGGGCGAGATCCAGGCTTTCACCCCCACCGTCGACGCGCTCTACACCCCCGACATCGACCTCTCAATCGACGAGGAGGGAGCGAAGCAGCGCTTCTGGCGCGCCTTCCGGATGCTCGGGCAGTGGTACGAGGACCTGCCGCCGTACTAGCGCCAGGCTGACGGGCGCCGCTGCGCGGACGCACCCACGGATGACGCGCCTGGCCGGCGCATCGCAGCGGCCGGCTTCTCCCGGCGAGGGGAAGGGCTACGGGCCTACGTCGAATTCGGCGTGCAGCACCGGGCGCAGTTGCC
>DASSNA010000143.1:0-2150 GCA_035688445.1 Solirubrobacterales bacterium
GTTCAGCCGCCCGCTCGACAACACTGTCGAGTGGCTGCAGAAGAACTTCGCCAAGAAGCCGACCATCGCCGAGGCGAACATCAAAGTGCTCAAGGCGGGATGGAACTTCTGTGACATCACCGAGCTCTTCCACACCCGCTACGAGATCCCGGCGGCGGCGCTCGAGCCCGGCCTCTACCGCAACATCACCGGCAACACCTCCTTGGCCCTCGGCCTGATCGCGGCGAGCCGGAGGAGCGGCCTGCCGCTCTTTCTCGGCGCCTACCCGATCACCCCGGCGTCGGACGTGCTGCACGAGCTGTCGAGGTACAAGAACTACGGCGTCACCACCTTCCAGGCCGAGGACGAGATCGCCGCGGTGTGCGCCGCGATCGGCGCCTCCTTCGGCGGCGCGCTCGGCGTCACCACCTCCTCCGGCCCAGGGATAGCGCTCAAAGCCGAGGCTATGGACCTGGCGGTGATGGTCGAGCTGCCGCTCGTCGTCTGCGACATCCAGCGCGGCGGCCCGTCGACCGGCCTGCCGACCAAGACCGAGCAGGCCGACCTGCTGCAGGTGATGTTCGGGAGGAACGGCGAGTCGCCGCTGCCGATCCTCGCCGCCGCCTCGCCCAAGGACTGCTTCGACACCGCGCTCGAGGCGGTGCGCATCGCCACCCGCTACATGGTGCCGGTGGTGCTGCTGTCGGACGGCTACATCGCCAACGGCTCCGAGCCGTGGAAGCTGCCGAACGTCGAGGAGCTCCCCGACCTGCGCACCGAGTTCCGCACCGATCCGCAGGGCTTCGTCCCCTACCAGCGCGACCCCGAGACCCTGGCCCGTCCGTGGGCCATCCCGGGCACGCCGGGGCTCGAGCACCGCGTCGGCGGCATCGAGAAGGAGGACGTCACCGGCAACGTCTCCTACGACCCGGAGAACCACGAGCGGATGGTCCACCTGCGGGCCGAGAAGGTGGCGCGCATCGCGCGCGAGATCCCGCCGCTCGCGGTGCACGGCGAGGACAGCGGGCCGCTCCTCGTCCTCGGCTGGGGCTCGACCTCCGGCGCCATCACCGGCGCGGTCCAGACCGCCCGCCGGCAGGGGCTGCGGGTCAGCCGCGCCCACCTGCGGCACCTCAACCCCTTCCCGGCGAACCTGGGCGAGGTGCTGGCGCGCTTTGAGCGCGTCCTCGTCCCCGAGATGAACCTCGGCCAGCTCGCGCTGCTGCTGCGCGCCCGCTACCTCAAGGACATCGAGTCCCTGACCAAGGTGCAGGGCCAGCCGTTCACCCGTCACGAGATCCTCGAGAGGATCCTGCACATCCTGGAGCCGAACACCCATGTCCACTGAAGCGCCCATCGCTCCGACCCTGACCAAGAAGGACTTCCAGAGCGACCAGGAGGTGCGCTGGTGCCCCGGTTGCGGGGACTACGCCATCCTCTCCGCCGTGCAGCAGGTCTTCCCCGAGCTGGGGATCCCGCGCGAGCAGTTCGTGGTCGTCTCCGGGATCGGCTGCTCCAGCCGCTTCCCGTACTACATGAACACCTTCGGTTTCCATACCATCCACGGCCGCGCGCCGGCGGTGGCGACCGGCCTGAAGCTCGCCCGCCCGGAGCTCGAGGTGTGGATCGCGACCGGCGACGGCGACGCCATGTCGATCGGCGGCAACCACCTGATCCACACCCTGCGGCGCAACGTCGGGGTGAAGATCCTGATGTTCAACAACCGCATCTACGGCCTCACCAAGGGGCAGTACTCGCCGACCAGCGAGCTGGGCAAGAAGACGAAGTCGACGCCGATCGGCTCGGTCGACTACCCGTTCAACCCGCTGTCGCTGGCGCTCGGCGCCGGCGCCACCTTCGTGGCGCGGAGCGTCGACATCTTCCAGACCCACCTGCGCGACACCCTGCGCCGCGCCGCGCAACACAAGGGGACCGCCTTCGTCGAGATCTACCAGAACTGCAACATCTTCAACGACAAGGCGTTCACCTACATGACCGAGAAAGAGGCAAAGGACGAGAACGTGCTCTACCTGGAGCACGGCAAGCCGCTCGTCTACGGCAAGGCGAAAAACAAGGGGATCCGCATGCGCGGGACCGAGATGGAGGTGGTGGAGCTGGGCAACGGCATCGGTCCCGAGGACTGCGTGACCTGGGACGAGAGGCTCGCCAAC
>DASSNA010000146.1:0-8814 GCA_035688445.1 Solirubrobacterales bacterium
CGACCCACTCGACCGCGAGCATCTCCCTCTGGTCAACGCCCAGAGCGGCGGCGACCCGGGCGACGTCCTCCTCCGAGGCCGGCCCCGAGCGCACCAGCGGCGGCGCCGCGAAGGCCAGCCCCTCCTCCCCTCGCCGAACTCGCACCAGTCCCGCCCCGCACTCCTGGACAATCGCCTCGGGGTCGCGCGACTCTCCCCCCGCTTCGAGCCAGGCATGACAGGTGCCCAGGGTTGGATGCCCGGCGAAGGGCAGCTCCACCACCGGCGTGAAGATCCGCACCCGGTAATCGGCCTCTGGGCCGGTCGGCGGCAGCACGAAGGTCGTCTCCGAGAGGTTCGTCCAGCGGGCGAAGCGCTGCATCTCCTCGTCGCTCAGCCCCTCGGCGTCGAGGACCACCGCGACCGGGTTGCCGGAGCAGGGCCCGCTGCCGAAGACATCGACCTGGCTGAAGCGGCGGGTCATCCGCCGAGTCTCGCAGGCCCCGTCTACATCCGATAGATCGGCGCCGCCGGCTCTGCCAGCGGTGCGCCAGCGCAGGCGGCGAGGGCGAGGCTGAGGACGCGGCGGGTGTCGCGGGGGTCGATCACACCGTCGTCCCAGAGGCGGGCGGTGGAGTAGAAGGGGCGGCCCTGGCGCTCGTATTGCTCGCGCAGCTCGGCGGCGACCTCGGGCTGACCGACCTCGTTCATGACAGCGGCCGCCATCTCGCCGCCCATCACCGAGATCCGCGCGTTCGGCCACATGAAGAGGAAGCGGGGCGAGTAGGCGCGGCCGCACATCCCGTAGTTGCCGGCGCCGAAGGAGCCGCCGACGATCACGGTCAGCTTCGGCACCCGCGCAGTCGAGACGGCGGCGACCATCTTCGCGCCGTCCTTGGCGATCCCCCCCGCCTCGTACTTAGAGCCGACCATGAAGCCGTTGACGTTCTGGAGGAAGACGAGGGGGATGCGGCGCTGGTCGCAGAGCTCGACGAAGTGGGCGCCCTTGAGCGCGCTCTCGGAGAAGAGGATGCCGTTGTTGGCGACGATCCCAACCGGGTGGCCGTCGAGGCGGGCAAAGGCGCAGACCAGAGTTTTCCCGTACTTCTCCTTGAACTCGCGCAGCTCGCCGCCGTCGACGATGCGGCGCATCACCTCGCGGATGTCCCACGGCGCCCGCGAGCCGATCGGGACGACGTCGAGGATCTCCTCGGCGTCGCCGGCCGGCGGTCGCGGCTCGATCCGCTCCCAAGGCGGCGCCGGGGCCGGTGGCAAAGTCGCGACGATTTCGCGCAGGATCTGCAGCGCCTCGGCGTCGTCAGCGGCGAGATGGTCGGCGACACCGGACTTGCGGGCGTGGACGTCACCGCCGCCGAGCTCCTCCGCGGTCACCTCCTCCCCGGTCGCCGCCTTCACCAGCGGCGGGCCGCCGAGGAAGATCGTCCCCTGGTGGCGGACGATCACGGTCTCGTCGCTCATCGCCGGCACGTAGGCGCCGCCGGCAGTGCAGGACCCCATCACCGCCGAGATCTGCGGGATCCCCTGCGCCGACATCGTCGCCTGATTGAAGAAGATGCGACCGAAGTGCTCCCGATCCGGGAAGACTTCGTCCTGCAGCGGCAGGAAGGCGCCGCCGGAGTCGACCAGGTAGATGCAGGGGAGCCGGTTCTGCAGCGCCACCTCCTGCGCCCGCAGGTGCTTCTTCACCGTGATCGGGTAGTAGGTGCCGCCTTTGACGGTGGCGTCATTGGCGGCGATCACACAACGGCGGCCGCTGACGGTGCCGATGCCGGCGACGATGCCGGCGCCCGGCGCCGCGTCCTCGTACATCCCGTGCGCGGCCAGCGCCGAGAGCTCGAGGAACGGCGTGCCCGGGTCGCAGAGACCCTCGATCCGTTCGCGGGCGGTGAGCTTGCCGCGGCCGCGGTGGCGCTCGACCGCCTTCGGCCCGCCGCCGGCGCGCACACGCTCCAGCTCGGCGTCCAGCTCGGCGATCAGCTCGAGGTGCTTCGCGCGCATGCCCTCGGCAGCTCCTTTGGTCACGCTCATCGCGGCGGGTTCTCCTTGAAGGGGTCGCGCTCGTGGTGCCACTCGACTGGGCCGGCGACGAGGGTGTGCGAGCCGAGCGGACGGCCAAGGACTTCCTGGGCGGCGCGCGCCGCGTCCAGCAGCTTGGCGAGGTCGATGCCGGTCTCGATCCCCATCTCGTGCAGCATCGAGACCAGGTCCTCGCTGGCGACGTTGCCGGTCGCACCGGGCGGAACCGGGCAGCCGCCGAGCTCGCCGAAGCTCGACTCGAAGGAGTCGACGCCGACCTCGAGCGCCGCCAGCACGTTGGCGAGCGCCTGACCGCGGGTGTCGTGGAAGTGCGCGGTGCGCTCGACCTCCCCCACCTCCTCGGCGGCGCGACGGAAGAACTCGCCGACCTGGATCGGGTTGGCCATCCCGGTGGTGTCGCCGAAGCCGATCTCCACCGCGCCGGCGGCGGAGAGGCGACGGGCGATCTCGAAGACGCGCTCGAAGGGGACGTAGCCCTCGTACGGGCAGCCGAAGCTGGTGCTGATTACGCCCTCGCAGCGCAGTCCCTCCTCGGTCGCCCGCGCCAGCACGTGCTCCAGCCCCTCCAGCGACTCCTCGACCGAGCGGTTGACGTTGCGGCGGTTGTGGGTCTCGGAGGCGGAGAGGAAGACGTTGACCTCGTCGATCTTCTCCCGCACCTCGAGCGCCGCCTCAAGGCCGCGCATGTTGGGGACGAGGACGGAGACCGAGACCTCGTCGGGGATGTCGGCGCGTTCCAGCACCTCGCGCCCGTCGGCCAGCTGCGGCACCACGTCGGCGCGGACGAAGCTCGTCACCTCCAGCCGCCGCAGCCCGGTGCGGGCGAGCATCTCCACCAGCCGCACCTTGTCATCGGTGGCGATCGTCTCCGGCTCGTTCTGGAAGCCGTCGCGCGGCCCGACCTCGCGGATGCGGACGGCGGAGGGGATCACGTCACGCTCCCATCGACCGCGCGATCACCATCTGCTGGACCTCGTCGGTGCCCTCGCCGATCGTGAGAATCTTGGCGTCGCGGTAGAAGCGGCAGACCGGGTACTCCTCGATGTAGCCGTAGCCGCCGTGGATCTGCACCGCCTCCTCGCAGCAGCGAACCGCGAGCCGGCCGCTCTTCAGCTTCGCCTGGGCGGCGGTGAGGCTGAAGTTTTCGCCGCGGTCCTTCATCCGGGCGGCTTTGTAGACGAGCAGGCGGGTCGCCTCGATCTCGGTCGCCATGTCGGCGAGCTTGGCCTGGATCGTCTGGAACTGGGAGATCGGGCGGCCGAACGCCTGGCGCTCCTTGGCGTAGGCAAGCGCCTCGTCAAGGGCGCCCTGGGCGAGGCCGACGCCCATCGCGGCGACGCCGATGCGGCCGATGTCGAGCACCTGCAGGAACTGGCGGAAGCCCATCCCGCGCGGGCCGAGCAGGTTGGCGTCGGGGACGCGGCAGCCGGTGAAGGTGAGCGGGCGGGTGTCGGAGGCGTTCCAGCCCATCTTGCGGTAGGGCTCGCCCTGCTCGTAGCCGGGGGTGCCGTTGGCGACGATCAGGTTGGAGATCTCTTCGTCTCCGGTGCGGGCGGTGATGCAGACGACCCCGGAGATCTCGGTGCCGGCGTTGGTGATGAACTGCTTGGCGCCGTCGATCACCCATTCGTCGCCGTCGAGGCGGGCTTGGGTGCGGACGTTGCCGGCGTCGGAGCCGGCCTCGGGCTCGGTCAGGCCGAAGGCGCCGAGGATCTCGCCCGCGCAGAGCCGCGGCATCCACTCTTCTTTCTGCTCCTGTGAGCCGAAGAGATAGATCGGCTGCGTGCCGAGCGAGGTGTGGGCGCAGAGGGTGATCGCCACCGAGGAATCGATCCGGGTCAGCTCCTCGACCGCGAGAGCGTAGGCGAGCGAGTCCCCCCCACCGCCGCCGTACTCCTGCGGGAAGGGGATCCCCATCAGGTTGAGCTCGCCGAGCTTGGCGACGATCTCGTAAGGGAAGCGCTTCTCGCGGTCGAGTTCCTCGGCGACCGGGGCCACCTCCTGGACGGCGAAGTCGCGGACGGTCTGCTGGATCAGGCGATGCTCATCGGTGAGATTGAAGTCCATCCGCCTAGATTACCGAATTATCATTCTAATTTCGAGGGTTTATTCGGTTTTCCGCTACTTTTGTTGGCGATGCCGGTCCCCTCTCCCCCAACCCGTCCCGCCCTGCGCGCCCGCTACGAGGCCCGCCGCCGTGAGGTGGTGGCGAGCGCGGCGAAGCTCTTCGCCGAACGCGGCTACGACGCGACCTCGATCAGCGAGCTGACCGAGGCGACCGGCCTCGCCGCCGGCGGCCTCTACCACTACATCGAGGGCAAGGACGACCTGCTGATCGCGATCTGCGACGAGCTGCTGGAACCGTTGCTGGCACAGGCGCGCGAGATTGTCGCCGCCGAAGCGCCTCCCGTCGAGCAGCTGCGCGAGCTGGTCGGGGCCTGGGTTGCCCACGTCGTCGAGCACCGCCACCACATGCTCGTCTTCACCCAGGAGCGCCAGGCAATCGAGCGCCAACGACGCTGGCGCCACGTCCGCGCTCAGCGCAAAGCCTTCGAGAAGATCCTCGACGACGTCCTCGCCCGCGGCGAGGCCGACGGCTCGATGACCTTCGCCGACCGCCGCCTCTCCCTCCTCGCCCTACTGGGGATGGTCAACTACACGCCGCAGTGGGTGCGGCCGGGCGGCCGGCTCGCACCCGCCAAGATCGCAGCCGGGTACTGCGGAATGGTGCTCAGCTCTTAGCTACTGAGCTCAGTGGGGAGCGACGAGCAGCGCTATGCCCAGGGCGATCACGAACGTGAGCAGAGCGGTTTTGATTGGGGCGGGTGGAGCGGAACGAATCATGGCTCCAAGGTACGAATTCATCGCTCCCCCACCTGTGCGAACGAGCACAGTCGGACATCACTCACATTGAGCAGGTTTTTTACATGCGGATCAATAAGCGTCCGCAGCTCGATTTGGCGCTCGGCGTCATAGGAGGACGGGACCGAGCCCGCTGCCGGGTGGCAACCGATCTCGGTCCAGCCCGGCGGCAGCGAGCGGATCAGCTCGATCAGGTGCTCGGATGAGATCGCCTCCGGCGCCGGTTTCCCGGCGGGGCGCCCGTAGAAGCTGCCCTCGTAGCGAACGGCCCGGTTGCGCAGTGGCACTCCGAGCTCTACCGCAAGCGCTTCGGCCACCGCGCTCACCGGTTCGGCTTCGTGGACGTGTTTGTGCGAGTCGAGGTGGGTCGGGTCGCGGCCGACAAGCTCGCGGAAGCGCTCCAGTTGCGCCCGGCAATCCTCCGGCTCGAGGTGGAGCCCGACCGCGAGGTTGGGGTACTCCGCAAGCGCTTCTGCCGCAACGATCGCCGCAGGTCGCTCCACCATCAGGCTGGTGCTGGTTACCACCCCATGCTCGTGGGCCTCGAAGATCCCGGCGTTGACCTCGGGCGTGAGGCCGAGGTCGTCGGCATTGACGATCAGGAAGCGGGACTCGGCCATCAGACCCAATCATCGCGACAATGACCGGATGCCCACCCTGAGGACGATCGGCGTCTACGGCTTCGATCACGAGAGCTTTCTCGCTGCTCTCGCTGCTGCCGACGTCGACCTGCTGCTCGACGTGCGCCAACGCCGCGGCGTACGCGGAAGTCAGTACGCCTGGGCAAACGCGCAGCGCCTGGAAGCGTCGCTCGCCGAGGCCGGCATCGGCTACACCCATCTAAAGGAGCTGGCGCCGACGACCGAGATGCGCAGAGCGCAGTACCGCTGGGACGAGACACACGGCGTAGGCAAACGAAATCGCACCGTCCTCGCCCCCGTCTACGTCGGGCTCTACACGACCGAGGTCCTCGACCAAGTCGACCTCGGCCCGATCGTGAAATGGATCGGGAGCAAGAACGCGGCGCTGCTCTGCGTCGAGCGCGACGCGGAGGCCTGCCACCGCTCGCTGGTCACCGAGCGGCTGCGCTGCGAGTACGGCTTCGAGGTCGAGCACCTACGCCCGTAGGGGTCGCGGCAGAGGTTATGTGCCTATAACGACCAAAAGCTCTGCCGCGCTCAGGCCATCGCCCGGGCGATCACCACGCGCTGGATCTCGTTGGTGCCCTCGTAGATCTGGGTGATCTTGGCGTCGCGCATCATCCGCTCGACCGGGTACTCGTTGACGTAGCCGTAGGCGCCGAGGACCTGGATCGCCTCGACCGTGACTTTCATCGCGTTGTCGGAGGCGAAGAGCTTCGCCATCGAGGTCCACTTGCCGAGGTCGGCGGGGCGCTCGGGGCGGTCGGCCATCGAGCAGGCTTTGTAGAGAAGCTCACGGGCGGCGGCGGTGCCGGTCTCCATGTCGGCGAGCTTGAACTGGATCGCCTGCAGCTGGTTAATCGGCTTGCCGAAGGCGATCCGCTCTTTGGCGTAGTCGTTGGCGTAGTCGGTCGCGCCCTGGGCGATCCCGACCGCCTGGGCGGCGGCGCCGAGGCGGGTGCGCTCGAGCGTGCCGAGGGCGACGCGGAGGCCGTTGCCCTCGCCGCCGATCAGGTTCTCGTGCGGGACGCGGACGTCGGTGAAGCTGGGCGAGCCGGTAGGCGAGCCCTTGATCCCGAGCTTGTGCTCGAGCTTGCCAGGGTCGAAGCCGGGCGCGTCTTTCTCGACCACGAAGGCGCTGGTGCGGCGGTTCTCGCGGTCGGTGGTGGCGAAAACGACGTAGAAGTCGGCGATCGTCGCGTTGCTGATCCAGGCCTTCTGGCCATTGATAACCCACTCGTCGCCGTCGCGGACGGCGCTGGTCCGCATCGCCGCCGGGTCTGAGCCCGCCTCGGGCTCGGAGAGCGCAAAGGCCGGCGACCACTCGCCGCTGGCGCACTTCGGCAGCCACTGCTGCTTCTGCTCGTCTGAGCCAAAGAGCTGGATCGGCAGCGTCCCAAGCTCCTGCACCATCAGCATCAGCGCGCAGGAGGCGTCCGCCTTAGCGAGCTCCTCCACTGCCATCTGCAGGACCAGCGTCCCGGTGCCGGTGCCGCCATGCTCGGTCGCGAAAGGCAACCCGAGGACGTCGTGGGAGCCGAGCAGCTCGCGGATGTCCCACGGGTACTCGCCGCTGCGGTCGATCTCCCCCGCCCGCGGCGCGATCTTGGCCTGGGCGAGCTGGCGGACCATGTCGCGGAGGTCGAGGGCCTCCTGCGAGATCTCGTAGGCGGGGGCGACTGCTTCGACGGTCATGCGTTCCTCTCTCGTGATGCTCTCGTGGGACTAGAAGACGGGCGACTCGGTGTAGGTGCCGAAGACCTCTTGCATCGCCGCAATCATCTCGCCCTCGGTGGCCTGCGTGCGTGCCGCCTCGATGATCGGCGGCATTAGGTTGCCTTCGGTGGCGGCGACGCGCTTCAGCTCGGCCAGGGCGGACTCGACGGCGGCGCCGTCGCGGGCGGCTTTGGTCGCCGCCAGGCGCTCGACCTGCTTGCGTTCCAGCGCCGGGTCGATCTTCAGGATCGGCGTCGCTTCTTCCTCGTCTTGGACGAAGTCGTTGACTCCGACGACGATCCGGCGGCGCTCGTTCAGCTCGCGCTGGTAGGTGAAGGAGGCGTCGGCGATCTCGCGCTGGGGGAAGTTGCGGCGGATCGCCTCGACCATCCCCCCCAGCTCGTCGATCCGGGCGAAGTACTCGTACGCGGCGCGCTCCATCTCGTCGGTCAGCTTCTCGACGAACCAGGAGCCGCCGAGCGGGTCGGCGGTGCTAGCGACACCGGTCTCGGTGGCGATGATCTGCTGCGTGCGCAACGCCACCCGCACCGCCTCCTCGGTCGGCAGCGCCAGCGCCTCGTCGAAGGAGTTGGTGTGCAGCGACTGGGTCCCGCCCATCACCGCCGCCAGCGCCTCCAGGGCGGTGCGGACGATGTTGTTGAGCGGCTGCTGCGCGGTCAGGCTGACGCCGGCGGTCTGCGTGTGGAAGCGCAGCCGCATCGACTCCTCTTTGGTCGCGCCGTAGGTCTCTTTCATCTCCCGGGCCCAGATCCGCCGCGCCGCCCGGTACTTGGCGATCTCCTCGAAGAAGTCGATGTGGGAGTTGAAGAAGAAGGAAAGCCGCGGGGCGAAGTCGTCGACATCGAGGCCGCGCTCGATCGCGCGCTCTACATAAGTGAAGCCGTCCTTGAGGGTGAAGGCGAGCTCCTGCTGGGCGGTCGAGCCGGCCTCGCGGATGTGGTAGCCGGAGATCGAGACCGGGTGCCAGCGCGGCATGTTCTCGGTGCACCACTCGATCATGTCGGTGACCAGCCGCATCGCCGGCTCGATCGGAAAGCACCACTCCTTCTGCGCGATGTACTCCTTGAGGATGTCGGTCTGGATCGTGCCGCCGAGCTGCTCGGCCGGCACCCCCTGCTTCTCCCCCACCAGGACGTAGAAGGCGAGCAGGATCGCCGCCGGCGCGTTGATCGTCATCGAGGTAGTGACGCCACCTAGCGGGATGCCCTCGAAGAGGCGCTCCATGTCGGCGAGGGTGTCGACGGCGACACCCTCGCGGCCGACCTCGCCGAGGCTTTTCGCGTGGTCGGAGTCGTAGCCCATCAGGGTGGGCATGTCGAAGGCGGTCGAGAGGCCGGTCTGGCCGTGGTCGAGCAGGTAGTGGAAGCGCTCGTTGGTCTCCTCGACGGTGCCGAAGCCGGCGAACTGGCGCATCGTCCAGAGCCGCCCCCGGTACATCGAGGGGTAAGGACCGCGGGTGAACGGGTACTCGCCGGGCGCTCCGATCGTCTCTTCTGGGTCCTCGGGAGCGTGCTCGGGCCCGTAGAGCGGCGCGATC
>DASSNA010000163.1:0-8501 GCA_035688445.1 Solirubrobacterales bacterium
ACTACCGGGCCTCGTCGCCCTCGACGAGCCCACCCGCGGTATGGACCGTGCTCGCAAAGACGAGCTCGTCGCGCTGATCGAGAAGCTCGCCGGCAATGGCGAGTTTGTCAACCATGAGGAAACAAAAACGCCACGCGGCGCCGCAGTGGTCGTCGCTACCCACGACGTCGAGTTCGCCTCGCAGTTCGCCGAGCGGGTCGTCCTCCTCGGCGACGGCGTCGTCATTGCCGACGGGCCGATGGAGGAGATCCTCTCCGGCGGCTGGTACTTCGCCACCGAGGTCGCTCGCGTCCTCGACCTGCCCGGCGTCGTCACCCCCGAGCAGGGCGCGGCGGCGCTGGCGGGGGAGGAGCCGCGATGAGCTGGGAGATGACCAGCTTCCTCATCCTCGGCGCTGTCCTCGTCGCCGGCTTCGTCTGGTACGAGCGCTCGCGGCCGCCCTCGCAGGTGGTGGCGCTGGTCGCGGCGCTGGCAGCACTGGCGATCGCTGGCCGTGTCGCCTTCGCCGCCTTCCCCAACGTCAAGACGACCACCGACATCGTCATCTTCGCCGGCTATGCCCTCGGCGGTGCCCCCGGCTTCGCCGCCGGTGCTCTCGCGGCGCTGGTCTCCAACTTCTGGTTCGGCCAGGGACCGTGGACGCCCTGGCAGATGGTCGCCTGGGGCCTTTGCGGCGTGCTCGGCGCGGTTCTGGCCCTGGGAATCCGCAACGCTGGCCGCCTCACGCTCGCCGCCACCTGCGGTCTCGCTGGCATTGCTTTCGGCGCTCTGATGAACTTCTCGTTGATGGCTACCTACGGAGGGGACCTATCGTGGCGGCATTTCTGGCTGCTCGAGGTGCGGGCGATCCCGTTCGAAGTCGCCCACGTCGCCGGCAACGTCGTCTTCGCGCTGCTCGCCGGCCCGGCGATGGTGCGGATGTTGACCCGCTTCCGCGAGCGCTTCGAATGGTCGCGTGGCACCGGCGTCACCCAGCCGCCTCCGCGTTTCGGCGGCGCCCTGCGCAGCGGCGGCATCGCAGCCCTGCTCCTCGTTTGCGCCCTCGGCGTCTTCGCGCCCCCCGCGGCGCATGCCTCCGACGTCAGCCACGCCGTCCACTGGCTCGAATCCCAGCAGCGCCCCAGCGGCGGCTTCCCCGCCGCCGCCGAACGCGAACCCGGGGCCGAAATGACCGCCTGGGTGATGCTGGCGCTGGCCGCCGCGGACCGCAACCCGCTCGACGTCACCAACGGCGGCAAAACCCCGGTCGACTTCCTGCGCCGGCACATGGGTGAAGTCAACGATGCCGGCGACATCGCCCGCACGATCCTCGCGCTGGAGGCGAGCGGCGTCGACCCGCACGATTTCGCCGGCGAAAACCTGGTCGCGCGGCTGCTCGATCAGCGCCGCCAGAGCGGCTCCTACCAGGGCTGGCCGGGAACGAGCGCCTACGCGGTGCTGGCGCTTCGCGCGGCCGGCGCCAACGACGCCGCGGCGCCGACGGTGGAATGGCTGCGCAAGGTGCAAGGCAAGGACGGCGGCTGGGGGAACGAACCGAAGGAGCCGAGCACGGCGGAGGTGACCGGCGCCGTCCTGCAGGTGCTGAGCCCGGGCTCTGACGCCAGCGACAGCGCTCTCTCCTACATGCGCAAGTCGAAGCGGGACAACGGCGGCTTTGCCCCCGCCAACAACCTCTCGGCCAACGCCCAGGCGACCGCCTGGGCCTCGCAGGGCCTGCTTGCCTCCGGCAAAGATCCGGCCAGCTTTGGCGCCGGCAAGAGCTCCTTCGCCTACATGCGCGACCTGCAGGTCAGCGCCGGCTACTTCCTCCAGGCGCCGAACCAGGAAGCCTCACCAGTCTGGGTGACGGCTGATGTCCTCGTCCCGCTCTCCGGTCACTTCCTGCCGATCGCCGCGCCGGCCCGGGCGCCGAAACCCAAGGCGAAGAAGACGAAGTCCTCGACGACGAGTGTCCCGCCTGGCGGTCATGAAGTCCACGGAATCCCGAAGATCTTCAACCAGCCGGGTTCTTCTGGGTCCGTTCCTGGTGGGGTTGCGCCGAAAGCGCTCGGCGGTGGAGAAGGGGGAGCTGCTTCAGGGGGGTCGGCACATTCCGGCCAGGGCGCTCCCGGAATCGAATCCGGCAAGCCCGCCACGGGCGGGTCCCTCCCGCAGGGAGTTCCTGGCGCCCCAGAATCCTCTTCGCCCACTGACGCCTCCGGCGAACCAGCGGCGGAAACGACCGACTCGGGCAACGGTACCGCCGGCTCGATCGTCCTCGGCCTCCTCGCCGGCTGCCTCCTCTTCCTGCTCGGCCTCGGCGCCCGTCGCGGCTGGATGCATTGGCGCTACGGGCTCTAGGCGGCCTCCGGGCCACCTTGTCTCAGACAAAACATTGCTATTCTGAAGCGCAAAATATGACTGAAGATTGGCGCTACAAGCGCATCGAAGCCGACACCAGTGCGCTGCGTGATGAGGTTAGGGACCTCTGGCGCCTCCAGTTCTATCTGATGGTGTGCGTCATGGTGGTTGGCTTTCTGGCGTTAGCAGCACTGATCGTTGCCAGCAAGTAGGGGAACGCCCTATACCCTCGGCGGATGGACGTCGAGGCCGCGATCCGCACTCGCCGCACTCACAAGGCCTTTGGGCCGGAGCCGCTGCCGCGTGAGCAGATCGAGGAGCTGCTGGAGCTGGCGAGCTGGGCGCCGAACCACAACCTGACCGTGCCCTGGCGCTTTCGGGTGGTCGGGCCGGAGACGCTGCGGCGACTGAAGGAGGCCGCCGGGCCGGAGGGCGCCGCCAAGCTTGACCGGGCGCCGACGCTGATCGTCGTCTCCTGCGTCCTCAGTGGCGACCCCGTGACCGACGAAGAGGACCTGCACGCGACCGCCGTCGCCGCCTACATAGTCCTTCTCTCTGCCCACGCCCGCGGCTTCGCCACCTACTGGCGCACGCCCGATCTGCTGCGCAGCGTCGAAGGCCGCGCTGCCATCGACCTTCCCGAGGACGAGCGCTTCGTCGCCCTCCTCCACCTCGGCCACCTGCGCCAGGAGAAGCCGCCGCCCGAGCGCCCCGGCGCCGACCACGTCACGACCTACCTCGACTGATGGCTGACGGGACGAAAACCGGTTACATAGACCGGAAATCGTCCCGTCGGCGGGAAAGGAGGCTCTGATGCTGACCCGCGCCCGCGCCATCGAGGAGATCGCCGGCAAGCACTTCGAGGTGGTGGTGATCGGCGGCGGCATCACGGGCGCCGGCGTTGCCCTCGATGCCGCCTCGCGCGGCTACTCGGTCGTCCTGCTCGAGCGCGGCGACTATGCGCTCGGCACTTCCAGCCGCTCCTCGAAGATGGTCCACGGCGGCCTCCGCTACCTGCAGAACTTCGACCTCGGCCTGGTCCGCGAGGCGCTGCTCGAGCGCCAGCTGATGGTGCGTCTGGCGCCGCATCTCGTCTACCCGACCCCCTTCCTCGTCGCCGCCCTCGGCGAGGAGCGTCGCGACCGCAAACTCGGCCTCGGGCTGAACATGTACGACGTGATGGCGACCACCCGCGCCGGCCGCAGCCGCCGCGAGCGCCGCTCCTCCCGCGAGCGCGAGGAGCCCGACGAGACCTACTGGTCCCCCGACCGCCACCGCACGATCGACCGCGACGAGGTGCTGGAGCTGGTGCCGGCGCTCGCCGCCCGCGAACCGAACGACGCCTACCTCTTCTACGACTGCCAGACCGACGACGTCCGCCTCGTCTTCACCATTCTTGGCGAGGCTGAACGCTTCGGCGCGGTGACGCTGAACGGGGCCGAGGTGACCGAGGTCCTCTCCCGCGATGGGAAGGCGACAGGCGTCGCCTTCCTCGAGGCCGACTCAGGCGAGCGAATGGAGGTTGCCGCCGACCACGTCGTCAACGCCACCGGCGTCTTCGCCGACCAGATTCGGCCCGAAGAGCTGCTGGGGGAGGAGGACGTGCCGCGAATCGCGCCCAGCCGCGGCACCCACCTGCTGATCGACGCGGCTGACCTGCCGATGGGCAAGGCGGCCTGCATCGTCCCCGCGGGCGAAGGGCGGATGATCTTCTCCCTGCCCTGGTATGGGCGGACTCTCATCGGCACCACCGACAACGACTTCGACGGCGACACCACCCATCCGCGCCCGGCGGCAGATGACGTTGAGTACCTACTGCGTGCAGTGAATGACTTTTTCGGGACCTCGTTGACCGACTCTGACCTGGTCGGTGCCTACGCCGGGGTTCGCCCGCTGATCTCTACCGGCGACCCGCGCAAGTCGGTCGACATCTCCCGCAAAGCTGAGCTGTATGAGACCTCCTCGGGGATGCTGACGATCACCGGCGGCAAGCTCACCACCTGGCGGCGGATGGCGAAGCAGACGGTCGACCGGATCGTCGAGCGCGAGGGCCGCGAGGCCCCCTGCCACACGCACGAGATCCCACTGGGGATGGAGGCACGCCCGGGCGATCTGGAGGCGCCCGAGGGGGTGGGGGAGGAGGCGACCCGGCAACTCGCCTTCCGCTATGGCCACGCCGCTCGCAAAGTCCTCGAGATCGCTCGCGCCGAGCCGAAGCTGGCGCAGCCGATCGCCCCTGGCCGCCCCGACCTGCTGGCCGAGGTAGTGCTGGCGGCCCGCCATGAGCAGGCGCGCAGCGTCGCCGACGTGCTCCTGCGCCGCACCCGGCTGGGAATCCTGGCGGCGCCCGAGCTGCGCACGGCGAAGGCGGTGCGGCCGGTCGCCGACGCGCTGGGAGCGGAGCTCGGCTGGTCGCGGCGGCAGCGCTCGCGGGAGGCGGATGCGTGGCTAGAGGCCGCCGCCGAAGAAGGGGTCGACCCTGCCGCCGCCCCTGCTCGGACCGGTTGAAGCAACCGGTCGCGCCGGTCGAATAGTCTGCGCCCCCGATGAACAAGGCCGAGCTGGAGAAAAAGTCCCTATCCGACCTGCACGCCCTCGCCGCCGAGGCGGGGCTGCCCAAATACCGGATGCTGAGCAAAGCCGAGCTGGTCGAGCAGCTCGGCGAGGGCAACGGGGGAAGGGAGGCCGGTAGCAAAGACCGTCAAGATCGCCCGCAGCGGCGTCGTCGCAGCCGTCGCAGTGGGTCGGCTGCTGGCGGCGAGCGTAAAGAGCAACCGCGGGAGCCGCGCCAGCGTCCGGAGAAAGCGCCCGAGCGCGAACCGGCGCCGGAGCCCGTGGCGCAGTCGCAGTCGCCCACTCAGTCCACCGGCGAGTCCTCACGCCCGCGCCGTCGACGCCGACGCCGCTTCGGTCGCCGCGGCAAGCAGGGCGTAACCCTGCAGACCTTGCTGCTGCCGCCCGAGGCTGGTCGCCAGGCGCTGCTCTGTGCCGAGACCCGCGAGGGCTGCACGGCACTACTGCGCAACGTCGCCGCCGACCTTGCCGCGGACTCGAAGGGCCCGGACCCCATCGCCCTCTTAATCGACCCCAGCCCCGAGGAGCTCGCCGACTGGAAGCGCGACGCCCCGCAGGCCGAGATCGTTTCCGCCGGCCAGCCGCGCCACGCCGACGACGCCCTCGCCCAAGCCGCCTCCCGCGCCAGCGGCGGCGACGACGTGATCCTCCTTGTCGACTCGCTCACCCGCCTCGCCGAGGCCTACGGTGACGATGCCGAAGCCGCCAAGCAGTTCTTCGACGCCGGCCGCGCCCAAGGTGCCCAAGGCGGAGGGTCTTTGACGATCGTCGCCGCGCTAGAGCGCTCGGCTTAGCGCCGGTACGCGATTCGCCGCCAGGACGGCTCATTGCTGAGCTCGATCAGCTCGTCGCTGCGGTCGGGCTGGACGTAGCCGAAGGTCTGGGTGCGCTCGTCAAAGACGACATCGAGCTCACCCTCCTTGACCCGCTGGTCGAGCCAGGCGCCGCGGAAGACGAGACGGCGGATCCAGTGGACGAGGCTGCGGTTGGCGGGGCCGACTAGGTCCTCCCAGTTCTCGTTGATGTGCTCGCCGAGGCGGGAGCTGGGCTCGGAGATCTCACCGCTGACGGCGAGGTCGAGAAGGTCGTCGAGCTCCTCCGCGGAGAGGCCCTGGTCGACGAAGGAGAGCTTCACCGCGGCCTGCTCGACTCGCTGCCCGAAGTCTTCCTCGTTGAAGGCGAAGCGGAGCTCGCCGTACTCGAGCACATAGTCGGAGCCCGACTCGTAATTCCCTCTGCGGGTTGCTTTCTTGTCCATGAGTTGAAGCCAGTCCGCTCACGCAAGCCCGGCGTGAGCAGGTCCATGATCTTGCCGATCATCGTAGAGGCGTGCCGGCTCGGGCAGGAGGCTGAACGCGCGGTTGCACTCAGGGACGGGCTTCGGGGTGATCCAGCCCCAAGCCGGGTAGCTAGCCTGCGGAGGCGCCGTGATCGACTTGCACTGCCACATCCTCGATGCGATCGACGACGGGGCGCGGGACGCCGACGACAGCGTCGCGATGGCCCGGCAGGCGGAGGCGGATGGGATCGAGGCGGTCTGCGCCACCCCGCACATCCGCCACGACCACGACGTGCGGATCGAGGAGCTGGCCGAACGGGTGCGGGGTCTGAACGCGCGCCTGGAGCGGGAGCTGGTCGCGGTGAAGATCCTCCAGGGCGGCGAGGTGGCCGAGACCGCGGTCGAGGGGCTGAGCGAAGAGGAGCTGGAGACTGTCTCCCTGGGCGACGGCAGCTGGATCCTGTTGGAGCCGGCGCCGGGGCCGCTCGGCGACAGCCTGCTGCGGCGGGTCGGGCACCTGGCCGAACGCGGCCACCGGACGATCATCGCCCACCCCGAGCGCCACCTCTCGGCTGACATGTTCGAGCGAATGGCGGCGCTGGTGGCCGAGGGGGCGCTGATCCAGGCCACCGCCGACTTCTTCCTGCGCGAGCAGATGGCGGCGGGGATGCTGGCGATGGGCGAGAAGGGCCTGGTCCACGTCTTGAGCAGCGACGCCCACACGGCGCACGCCGGCCGGCCGGTGCGCCTCTCGCCGGCGCTGGAGCGCCTGCGCGAAGTCGAGCTGCTGGTGCCCCACATCGAGTGGATCGCCGAGGCTGCCCCCCGCGCAATCGTCAACGGCGAACCGCTCGACCCTCCCTTCGCCCCTGAGGTCTAGAGCTCGCGAAGCTGCACCCGCGGCGCGAGCTCCTCGATCACGGTGCGGGCGCCGGTGCCGAGGCCGCTGCGGAGGAAGTTGACGGCGCCGGCGGCGGCGCTCAGGCGCAGCACCTCCTCCCAGTCGCGCTCGGCCGCGATCGTCGCTGCCAGCGCGCCCATCATCGAGTCGCCGCAGCCCTCGCGTGAGCCGCGCTCGAACTTCGGCGGCGTCAGCTCCCAGAAGCTGCCGTCGCGCAGCGCCAGCGCCGGGTCGCCGGCGCGGGTGACGATCACCGCGCTCGCGCCCGCCTCCTGCACCCGTTCCATCGCCGCCCGCATCTGCTCCTCGGTATCGACCGGCCCGGAGATGAAGCCGGCGATCTGCCAGTCGTTGATCTTGACCAGGTCCGGCTTGCCTTCGAGCGAGCAGTCGAGCCGTGGGGAGGAGAGGTCGGCGATCACCGACACTCCGTTTGACTTGACGTCGGTGACGAGGCTCGAGTAGATCTCCAGCGGCACCCCCTCCTCCGGGTAGGGGCCGCAGACCGCGAGTAGGTCGCAGTCGAGCGCCGCCGCCACCGTGACCGAGAAGAGGTCGTCGACCTCGTGGCGCGAGGGCGGCATCGCCGCACTCTGGCCGACCGGCACCCGCTCGCCGCTGCGGCGGTCGTGGATGTAGGCGCCGCTTGCCTCGGCCGTCTCGACCAGGCGTAGATCGATCGGCATCGCCTCCAGCAGCGGCCGCAGCACCTGCCCGACCTCGCCGCCGATGAAGCCGCAGAGCACCGGTTCGGCTCCCAGTTCCGCCGCCATCCGCGCCACCCAAACCCCTTGCCCGGCGGCGTGGAGGTGGATGTCGTCGCCACCCTCGGCGGTGAGCGCCTCGATCGTGACCGAGAGCATCGGGTTGGGGCTGAAGACAGCGACTTTGGGTTTGCGGGTCATCTGAAGAGCCTAGGGGTGGGGAGAGTTGTCTAGAGGCTGGACTTAGAGGGAGGTGATTGATCGCTACCCCGTTGCGAAGGATTTTCGAACCCGTCTGCGCGGATTGGCCTGGCGCGACCGGGCGGATGCAGGTCCGGGGCTCCTGATCCCGCGCTGCTCCAGCGTCCACACCTTCGGCATGCGCTTCGAGCTCGACCTCTTCTTCCTCGACCGGGCCGGGCGCGTCGTCGCCGTCAGGCGGCGGGTGCCGCCACGCCGGGTCGTCTGGCACCGCGGCGCGGCCGCAGTTTTGGAGATTCCTTCGGCGGAGGGGGAGAGTTCGCGCCGCCGCGGACTTAAGGGGGCATGCTGCCCCAAAGAGAAGAGATCGCCAGCCTGGTCGTCTGCGAGGACGACACTGTAACCCTTGACCTGCTCTGCGAGCACCTCGCCGCCGATCGCTTCGGCGTCATGCCCGCCCCCAGCGCCTCCGACGCACTGCGTCTCTGCCGGTACAACCACC
>DASSNA010000178.1:0-18210 GCA_035688445.1 Solirubrobacterales bacterium
CGACCATCTCCGCCGTCCCATCGCTGCAGGCGTCGAGTGAGGCGACCACCTCGTAGGAGCTCGCCTCGACGCTCTGCTCCGCCAGCGACTCCAGCACCGTCCGCAGCGCCTCGCGGCGCTGGTGGGTCGGGATCAGAACGCTGACCGCCGGCGCCTCAGCCACGGCCCGGCCCCTCCCTAGCCTCTTCGTAGACCGCGGTCAGCCGCTCGGCCCAGGCCTCGGGGCTGTAATGGCGCTCGGCGAACTCGCGCGCCTGGCTCCCCAGCGCCAGCCGCCGCGCGTCATCGGCCAGCAGCGCCGCCGTCGCCGCCGCGATCTCCGCCTCGCTGTCGGCGACCTCCAGCGGCGGCTCAGCCCCGAAGCCGGTGTAGCCCTCGGTGCCGCGGCTGGTCGTCACCACCGCCTTGCCCGCCGCCATCGCCTGCAGCACCTTCATCCGCATCCCGCCGCCGGTCCGCACTGGCGCCATCACCACCGCTGCCTCCTCTAGGTGCGGGAGGACGCTCGGCGCGTCGGCGACCACCTCGACCTGCGCGCCGGCCAGCGCCAGGACCTCCGCCGGCGGGGCGCTGCCGACGATCCGCAGCCGCGCCTCGGGCTGGCGCGCCAGCACGGCGGGCAGGATCTCCCGCGCCAGCCAGATCGCCGCATCGCGGTTGGGGGGATGAGCGAAGGCGCCGACGAAGAGGATCGTCCCCGCGACCTCGTGGGCCGGGTTCGCCCGCGGCGGCAGCACCAGCCCGAAGGGGTTGACCCGCAGTCGCGGCGCCACGTCGGGGGCGAGATCGGCGACCGCGTCAGCATCGCGCTGGCTGAAAACCTGGACCCGGTCGAAGTGCCGCCAGGCTGCCGGCTGGAAGCGCGCCCAGCGGCGCCAATCGAGCTCGCCGAAGGCCCAGGACGGCCAGTTGCGCGGCGGCCCTGGGTGCCAGTCAACCGGCCGCGGCCGCAGTACCTCGTGGTGGGTGAAGACCGTCGGCACACCTTGCGGATAGCGGAAGACCGACATCGCGCTGTCCTCGACCGCGACCACATCGAAGCTGCGCTCGGCGCCGAGCCGATCGAGGATCCGCTGGATGCCGGGGTCAGCGAACCAGACCGTCCGCCAGGGCCAGCCGCCGCGGGCCCAGCGAGCCGCCATCCGCAGCTGCCGGCGGCGGCGCTGCGACCCCGGCGGCGGTCGGCGGCGGTCGGCGACGTGCGTCTCGACCTCGCCCTCCAGCCGCCTTGCCGCCTCGGCTTCGCCGGGCTCGTCACCGACCGCGGTCACCAGCGTCACCTGATGCTGCCGCGCCAGGCCCAAAAGCTCGGCGTGGAGGAGGACGGGGATCGCCCCCGCTCCGTCTGCCTGCGGCGGTACCGGGACCACGAGGAGGACCCTCATGCCGCCGCGATCACGTCCTCGTAGGCTTTTTCGAAGCGCGGGATCACCGAGGTGGCAGCGAACGAGCGGGCGCGCTCGCTCGCTGCTTTGCCGTAGCGGTCGCGGCGCTCCGGGTCGGCAATCAGGCCCCTCATCGCCGCCTTCAGGGCAGCAACGTCACCCTGCGGCACCAGTATTCCCGCGTCGTCGCCGATCATGTCGACGTGGCCGCCGAGCGTGGTTCCGATTACCGGCTTGCCGCGGTTCATCCCCTCGGCGACCGTCGCCCCGAACGGCTCCGGCCACAGCGACGGCATCACCCCAAACATCGCCCGATCCCAGGCCGCCATCACCGCTTGGTGGGGGACGTCCGTGAGAACGACCGCCTGCGGCGGGAACCCGGTCGGGGAGTCGCGCTCGTAGGTCCCCATCAGGACCAAGGGCGGCGGCGACTCGAGCCCTTCGTAGGCAGCGAAGAGGGTTTCCAGCCCCTTCACTTTGCGGAAGGCGCCGACATAGAGGATGAACGGCTCGCTCGGCAGCCGCTCCAGGTAGGCGCTGACCTCGCCGCCGGAGCTGTCGACCGGCTGGTCGGGCTCGACGTCCTGGAAGCTCGGGATCGTCACCTGGACCAGGCCCTGCGGCGGCCCGTCGGGGCCGAAGAGATAGCGAGTGGTGACGTCGTGGACGAAGGTGCTGACGCTGTGCAGGCCGGTCATCTTCCGCGCCAGCAGCGGCCTGCACATGTAGACGCCAGCAGTCGCGGTCAGCCCCTTGGGGACACCGCCGTAGTACTCGACAGCGCAGCTCGCACATTTCAGCGGCGCCGGCCCGGAGCAGGGCTCCCCCTTGCGCAGCAGCGTCCGGTTGGCGCAGAAGTAGCCGTAGTCGCGAGCGGAGATCAACAGCGGCATCCGCCGCCGGCCCAACGCCACCGCGACCGAGAAGGCGAGCCAGCCATAGGCGTGGATCACGTCGGGCTCGAAGCCTTTAATCAGCCGCCGCAGGCCGGCGATCGTCACCGGATCGGGGAAGGGAGGCTGGTGGCGCTGCTCCTCATTGCGGATCAGCCCGCGCACCCCGGTCCGCAGCTGGCGCAGCCGGTGCACGGTCACGTGCTCTTCCCAGTCGAGCGGCGGCAGCCCGCCGTGCCAGGCGGTGGCAACGGCCACGTCGTGCCCGCGTTCGGCCATCCCCGAGGCGAGCAACCCCGCCTGCCGGTGGGCGCCGCCGATGAACGGCGGATAGTGGTCGGTGGCGATCAGGATCCGCATCAGCGTCGCCATCTTCCCAGCAGACGGTTGAACCCGGCGCGTCTGCCGGGAAAGAGAAACAGCTCCGCCAGCGGCCGCGCCAGGCGCCGCGGCGCGGCCACCTCCAGCGCGAACCAGGCAACCAACAGCACCTTCATCGGTAACGAGACATCGAAGCGGCGGCGGGTGGCACGAACCGCATCAGCCAGCAGCGAGCGCAGCCGATCGCCGGCACGCGGATGGCGCTCGGGGTCGAGCTTGAGCGAGACCAAGCGATTGGCGAGGTCGGCGTAAGAGAGGATCGGCCGCGGGTGCTCGAGGCCGAGCTCGTCGGCCAGCGCTTCCAGCGAACGGGTAGTTGCCCCAGCGAAGACAATCGCTTCGCGGACGTGGTTGAGGTCGATCTCGTCGCGCTCGAGCTCGTAGGCGTTGCCACCGTGGACCCGGTACTCGGCGCAGACCTCCTCCAGCAAGGCCGCCTCGCCGAGCAGGGCGGTGAGGTGGACCAGGTACCAGTCGGCGCCGCTGCGCGGGTAGTCGGCGGCGGGGATCGGCAGGATCCGCCGTACCGCCTCGCTGCGGAAACCGGTGCCACCGCCGGGCAGCCAGGGCAGATCAAAGGGGAAGGCAAGCTCGGCTCGCCGCTGGTCGCCGGTTGGCGCCTGCAGGTGACCACCCGGCTTCACCTCTCCCGTCGGCGCCCCCTCCGCATCGACGATCGCCATCGGGAATTGGACCTTGGCAAGCTCTGGCCGGGTGGCGAAGACCGCCGCGACCCGCTCAGCCGCCTGCGGCCGCAGCCGGTCGTCGGCGTCGAGGACGAGGAGGACGTCGCCGCGGCAGCGCTCGAGACCGGCGTTCAGCGCCGAAGCCTGCCCGCCCTGCTCCTTCAGCACCACCTCGACCCGGTCCTCATAGCCGCGCAGGACGTCGCGCGAATCGTCGCTGGAGCCATCATCGACGACGACCACGTTGACGTCGGGGTGGCTCTGGGCGAGCGCGCTCTCGATCGCTTGCGGGAGGAAGCGGCCGTAGTTGTGGTTGGTGACGACGACGTCGACGCAAAGTGGCGGCTTCACGGCGCCTGTGGGAACGTCGTCTGCCGTGGCAACCAGCTGGTCACCCGGCGGTAGAGGCGCTGTGGTTCTTCGCTGCGATAAAGGGAAGCGACCACGTGTGCCCGGCCGCCAGAGGCAGGGGGAACCTGAACTTCAAAGGTCTTTTCCTCCCCCGGGTCGAGCGCGACCCGGTAGCTCTGCGGTCGACCCTTCGCACCCGTCCGCACCTGCAGCGTGTAGGCGGCGGGGTCCTGTTCGCTGCTGAGGACGCCAACCCGGACCGCGTCTTCGCGCGAATTCGTCGGCAGCATCCAAAGGGCGGCGAAGCCTTCGGCATTGTCAGCCGACAGCGGCTTCTGGGCGATGACGAGGGCGGCGATCGCGATCACGACCGCGGCTCCGACCAGGACGGAATCGCGGGGGCTGGGGCGCCAACTAGCCCAAGGCGGTTTGGACGAACGGCTCTCGGTTGACGGCCGGTCGCGACGCAGTGCGGCCCCGCGGCAGGCGGCGATCACGATCACCGGCAACGCCACCGCCCAGCTCGCGGTCGTCAGCCCGAACGGGAAGACGTTGAGGACGAGCGCCGTCAACGCCAACGTCATCAGGCTCACCGCGACGCTCAGCATCAGCCGCTTCGGCAGCGCCAGCTCCCGCGAGCCGAAAGCGGCGGCGACGATCGCGTAGCCCGGCAGGAACAGGGCCAGAGGCAGCGCCGCGATCACCCGGACCAGCTCCCACGGCACCAGCGCCGCGACCAGCGCGCAGAGCACCACGGCGAGGCTCACCCGGGTCAGGTCGCGGTGCCCCCTCATGGCCTATCCCTGAGGTCGAAGAGGACGATGCGGCCGCTGTCCCAGACGCGGCCGGCGGGAAGACGGGAGAACTTGTGGATCACTTTTTTGCTCCGCAGGGCCTCGCCGTATTGACCCGGCACCGTGAAGAACTGACCGCGCAGAGTGTCCTCGGCGTTGAGGCGGCGGTCGGCGACGACGTAGGGCAGGCTGTTCCTCTCCAGCAACGACAACTGCCAGGAAGCGAGCTGGGGTTCGTTGATGATGTCTTCGATGTCGGGGCCCTGACCGCCGAAGGCGACCTGCCCGCCCGGCGTCAGCAGCAGCCGGGCATCGGCTTCGGCGGCGGCAAAGCGGCTGCCCGGGAGCCGTTCAGAGGCGAATTCGGCCAGCGCCAGCGGTTCGGAGTCGATCTCCCGCCCGTGCGTCTTCGCCTGTAGCGGCCGCGCCAACTGCACATCCCAGGGCCAGCCGGAGATGGCACCACCGAGCAGCACGATCCCCAGCGCTCCCGTGAACAGCCAGCGTCGGCGCATCAGGTTTGGCCCAGAGCGGAGCAGCTCGGCGGCGGCATAGATCAGCACGAAGGCGAGGCCGATGAAGAGGAACTCGCCGGCGCGGTTGCCCGTCTCCCAAGCGGCCGGAGCGAAGCGCAGCAACAGCGCCGCAAAGAAGGCAAGAGAAGCGACGCAGAAGAGCAGGACCAGCGGCTGGCTGCGCTCGCGGCGCCAGACCTGGCGGATCCCGACCAGCATCCCGATCCCGAGCAGGGCAATCGCCAGCAGCGCCAGCGCCCGCGCCGGCAGCGGCGTCGCGCCGACGACTTCGGCGGTGTTCGAGGCCTGGTGGAAAAGGGTGCGCGGTGCCGATTCCCCCGAAGCGGTCTTCCAGATTGCCTTCAGCGCCTCCTCGAGGACCGGGAACAGGTAGCCGACGGTGGAGCGGGCGGCGATCAGCAGCCAGCCAACCGCGACGCCGCTCGCCAGCAGCGCCAGTCGCCAGGGGTTCGGTTTCTCGACCTTCATCACCCGGTAGAGGATCGCCAGCAGGAGGAAGACGATCGCCAGCGCATAGGAGGTGAGGTGGTGGGTGATCGCGATCGCGAGGATGCCGAGCACGATCGGCACGGTCCAGGCGCTCTTCCCCTCCGGCGGCGCCGCCTCGCGTTCGACGAACGCCATCAACACCACCACCAGCAGCGGCAGCGCCAACGACTCGTAGGAGAACTGGGCGCCCCAGAAGAGGAAGTTGGAACTGCCGGTGTAGATCGCGACGCCGAGGCCGGCGCCGCGGGCCGAGCCGCTGAGACGAGCGAATAGGAAGAAGAGCGCCGCCATGAAGGCGAGACGGGCGACGCCGACGAGGATCGTGCCGGCGCCGAAGCTCGACATCCCGGTCAGCATCATCAGCGCCGAGGTTGCTCCCTCGAGGCCGGGGTAGTGCGGGGTGGTCGGGATCGCCGGGTTGAAGTGGTAGAGGTGGTGGTACCGCGCGATGTTCTCGGCGTTGAAGGCATGGACGAACTCGTCGGGGAAGGTGAAGAAGATCGAGTCGTGGACGACTTTGACCCCGTACAAGGCCGCCCCCAGCAGCAGGATCAGCGCCAGCCGCTCGCGGTAGCTCGGCCCTTTCGAGCTGAGCCGGAAGAAGATCGGCACGGCGATCAGAAGCAGGCCGAGCCAGTAGACCAGGGTGGTCGGTTCCAGCGTCGCCCGCGAAAGCGAGTTGGCGAGCGAGCAGAGCAAAAGCCCGATCGCCGCCAGCAAGGCGATGACCGGCAGCGATTCGAGGGGTTTAGTGAGCCGGGCCGACACCGTGAAAGCTTATGGTCGGCCTTCGGTCGGCACGCCCATAGCCCTGCATCAATACGGCCGGAGCGCCCGATCGGACGCCCCGGCTTAACAAACGGTTTCTAGGCGAGCCGCGCTTCCAGCGCTTCGAGCTGGGCGCTGACCTCGGCCGGCAGCTTGTCGCCGAACTCGGCCAGGTGCGCCTTCACCTGCGGCAGCTGCTCCTTGACCAGGTCGAGGTCGACGCTGAGCAGCTCGCGCATCGCCTCGGCGGAGATCTCGAGCCCCTCGGTGTTGATCTCGCCCTCGGCCGGCAGCAGCCCGACCGGGGTCTCGACCGCCTCGGCTTCGCCCTCGCAGCGGCGGAAGACCCACTCCAGGACGCGGCTGTTCTCGCCGAAGCCGGGCCAGAGGAACTTGCCGTCGGCGTCTTTGCGGAACCAGTTGACGTAGAAGACGCGCGGTAGCTGGGCGCCCTCGTGCTTGCCAATCTTCAGCCAGTGGGCGAAGTAGTCGGCCATGTTGTAGCCGCAGAAGGGCAGCATCGCCATCGGGTCGAAGCGCAGCTGGCCGACGGCGCCGGCCGCGGCGGCGGTCGTCTCCGAGGACATCGTCGCCCCCATGAAGACGGCGTGCTCCCAGTCGAAGGCTTCCTGGACCAGCGGCACCACGGTGGCGCGGCGGCCGCCGAAGAGGAAAGCGTCGATCGGCACCCCGGCGGGGTCCTCCCACTCGGGCGCAATCGAGGGGCACTGCGCGGCGGGGGTAGTGAAGCGGGCGTTCGGGTGCGCGGCCGGTTTATCGGCCTCCGGCGTCCAGTCGTTGCCGTGCCAGTCGATCGCGTGCGCCGGCGGCTCGCCGGTCATCCCCTCCCACCAGATGTCGCCGTCGTCGGTTTTGGCGCAGTTGGTGAAGATGGTGTTGGTTTCGATCGTGTCCATCGCGTTCGGGTTGGTCTTGTGGCTGGTGTTGGGGGCCACGCCGAAGAACCCGGCCTCGGGGTTGACGGCGTAGAGGCGGCCGTCCTCCTTGAACTTCATCCAGGCGATGTCGTCCCCGACCGTCTCGACCTTCCAGTCGGGCAGCGTCGGGACCAGCATCGCCAGGTTGGTCTTGCCGCAGGCCGACGGGAACGCGCCGGTGATGTACTTGACCTGCCCCTCGGGCGAGGTCAGTTTGAGGATCAGCATGTGCTCGGCCATCCAGCCCTCGTCGCGGGCCATCGCCGAGGCGATCCGCAGCGCGAAGCACTTCTTGCCGAGCAGGGCGTTGCCGCCGTAACCCGAGCCGAAGGACCAGATTTCGCGCGTCTCGGGGTAGTGGACGATGTACTTGTTGGCCTCGTTGCAGGGCCAGGAAACGTCTTCTTCGCCCTCGGCCAGCGGCATCCCGACCGAGTGGACGCAGGGGACGAACTGGCCGTCGTCACCCAGCACTTCGAGGGCGCCCTTGCCCATCCGGGTCATGATCCGCATCGAGACGGCGACGTAGGGCGAGTCGGTGAGCTGGACGCCGATTTCGGAGATGTCGGAGCCGAGCGGACCCATCGAGAAGGGAACGACGTACATCGTCCGGCCCTTCATCGAGCCCTTGAAGAGCTCACCGAGGGTCTCGCGCATCTCGGCCGGGTCGCGCCAGTTGTTGGTCGGGCCGGCGTCCTTTTCCTGCTCGGAGCAGATGAAGGTGCGGTCTTCGACCCGGGCGACGTCGCCGGGATCAGAGAGGGCGAGGTAGGAGTTGGGCCGCTTGGCTTCGTCGAGCCGCTCGAAGGTGCCGGCGTCAATCAGGACCTGGCAGAGGCGGTCGTACTCCTCGGCGGAGCCGTCACACCAGTGGACGGCATCCGGCTCGGTTAGCGCCGCGATCTCACCCACCCATTGCTTCAACTTGGCATTGGTCGTCAACTCCGAAGGGGCAGTGGTCAGGTCGCTCATTCGCCTCTCTCTATTTCTCGGGTTTCAAGCCGACCATGGAGATGTCGGCGTCCTTGTCGCGGATCCTCAAAGTCGCTACTTCCCGCCTGTCATCGGAAAAAGTCACCGTGCACGTGAAGGTCGCGCCCGGGTCTACAGACTGGTCCGAAGGGCATTCGACGGCCTTGATCTTCTCATGAATCGACTTTTCCAGGCTCGCTTGGACCGTGTCTTGGAGCTTTTCCTTGTCGACGACGGTCCCGCACCCGGACAGCGCCATAACGCCGAAAACGAGCGTCAGCGCAAGGAAAAAGCGGGGCCGGAAGCGCCTCGGCGGCCCAGATGAGACGGGGAACACCGCGGGAAGTAAAGCAGGGGGCGAAGACTGCTTCCGAGCGCGTTCGTTAGGGTTCCGCGCCGCGATGAGGTTCTACGAGTACGAGGCACGCAAGATCGTCGAGCTGGCGGGGATTCCCGTCACTAAGTACGGATTCTGCACGTCCGCCGACGAAGCACGCCAGGTCGCCGAGGAAATCGGCGGTCCGGTCGTAATCAAGTCCCAGGTGCTGACCGGCGGCCGGATGAAGGCCGGCGGCGTTAAGTTCGCCGACACGCCCGACGAGGCGGCCCAGCACGCCGAGGAGATCCTCAAGCTGGAGATCAACGGCCACATGCCGCGCGGCGTCCTCGTCGACCCCAAAGCCGAGGTCAAGCAGGAGTACTACGCCAGCGTCGTCTGGGACGGCACCGCGAAGCGCCCGTTGATGCTGTTCAGCGACATGGGCGGGATCGACATCGAGGAGGTCGCCGAGACCCACCCCGACCACGTCGGCAAAGGCCACGTCTCCAACCTCCTCCCCGTCTCCGACTTCGAGGCCAAGCAGGTGGTCGCCGCCACCGGCGTCACCGGCTCGCAGCTCAACCGCGCGACCCCCGTCCTCGCCCGCCTCGCCCGCCTCTTCCGCGACAACGACATGACCCTGGCCGAGATCAACCCGCTGGCCGAGCTGACCGACGGCAGCTTCGTCGCCCTCGACGCCCACATGGAGATGGAGAACGAGGCGGTCGGCCGGCAGAAGAAGCTGCTGCGCAAGGAGCTGCAGATCGCCGAGGACGACACCCGCGAGACCTATGAGCCCTCCGACTTCGAGCGCAACGTCGCCGCGATCGACGCCGCCGACCACCGCGGCGTGATCCAGGGCAAGGACCACGGCTTCACCGGCAACCTCGGCCTCGTGATCGGCGCCGGCGGCGGCTCGCTGACCCTGACCGACGCGGTTCGCAACCAGGGTGGGCAGCCGGCCAACTACTCGGAGATCGGCGGCAACCCCTCCGTCGCCAAGGCCTGTGGCCTCGCCAAGGAGGTGCTGGAAAAGGACGGCGTCGAGAAGATCGCGGTGATGATGTCGATCGTCTCCAACACCCGCGTCGACATCGTCGCCCGCGGCGTAATCAAGGCCTGCCTCGAGCTCGGCAAGGACCCCGGCGAGACGATCGCGATCTTCCGCATCCCCGGTGCCTGGGAGGAGGAGGGCTTCAAGATCCTCGAGAAGTACGGCGTCGAGTCCTGCGACCGCTCGGTCTCGATGTGGGAGGCGGCCGGGCGCGCCGTCGCCAAGATCCAGGGGGCGCCGGCCTGATGAGCATCCTGCTCGACAAGGACACGACCTTCATCGTTCAGGGGATCACCGGCCGCGAGGCGGTCAACCTCACCCGCGAGTGCCTCGACTACGGCTCCAAGATCGTCGGCGGGGTCACCCCCGGCCGCAAGGGCCGCGAGGTCCACGGCGTGCCGGTCTTCGACACCGTCGCCCAGGCGGTCGAGCATCACGGCGGCCCGATCGACGGCTCCGTCGTCACCGTTCCCCCCGCCTTCACCAAGGACGCCGTCCTCGAGGCGATCGAGAACGGGATCAAGCTGATCGTCATCGTCACCGAGCGGATCCCGCGCGGTGACGTCGCCCAGATGGTCGAGCTGGCCGACATGAACGGCGCCCGCATCATCGGCCCCAACTGCCTCGGCCTGATCGTCCCCGAGGTCTGCAAGATGGGCGGCATCGGCGGTCCCGCCAAAGACGCCGCCAAGGCCTACCAGCCCGGCCGCGTTGGGGTGATGAGCCGCTCGGGCGGGATGACCACCGAGATCTCCTCCTCGCTGACCGCCGCCGGCCTCGGCGTCTCCACCGCCGTCTCGATCGGCGGCGACGCGATCATCGGCTCCACCTACGCCGAGCTGATGCCCTACTTCGAGGCCGACGAGCAGACCGAGGCGATCGTCATCTACACCGAGCCCGGCGGCCGCATGGAGGCCCAGCTGGCCGAATGGGTCAAGGACAACAACTCCCGCCTCCCGATCGTCGCCTTCATGGCCGGCAAATTCATGGACGACGATGAGATGAAAGGGATGAGCTTCGGCCACGCAGGAACCATTGTCGAGGGGGTAGAGGACACCGCGACCGAGAAGATCGCCCGCCTCGAAGCCGCCGGCATCCGCGTCGTCGAGCGGATCGACGAGATCCCCGACGTGGTCAAGGAAAAGATCGGAGCGAGCGCCTGATGGCCGAGCAGCTGAACAAGGTCTTCATCGACGTCGAGGTCGACGACTCGATCAAGGGCGACGCCGCGATCGCAGCCAAGCTCGAAGAAGTCTGCCCCGTCGACATCTTCAAGGACGCCGACGGCAGCGTCGAGATCGTCGACGCCAACGTCGACGAGTGCGTCCTCTGCCGCCTCTGCATCGAAGCCGCCCCCGCCGGCACCGTGCACGTCAAGAAGCTCTACGACGGCACCGAGCTTTCATAGCCTCATCTCTTCAGGGGCCTGAGCCAGTCCGATAGGAAGGGCTCGACAATCCGGTAGGCCCCGTGCTCGCCAATCACGACCTCCCGCCTTTCCAATGCCGCCAGCGCCTTCTGCACGTTGGTTGCCGGAGGCAAAGCGTGCCGACTGCGGTACTCGGCCTGGAATGGACGACCCGGTTCTTTCGCGAGCGCATGCAGAACCAGCCGCTGCACCGGCGAAATCTCCTCCCAGAGAAGGCTGAAGTGAGCATGCTCGGAGCGAAGGACGGCGGCGATAGCGTCGTCGAGCCGCTCGGGCGTCGCCTCTCCCCCCTCCGGGGTCTGCTCCCAGAGGGCGTAGCAAAGCTCCTGGGTGGCGTAGGGATGACCACCGGTCCGTTCAAGGATCGCAGCGGTTACGCCAGCGTCGAGACGCCGATCCGTCGCTTGGAAGCGCTCGACGATGAAAGCTTCGAACGGGACAGAATCGATCGGCCCGAGCTCGATCAACTTGGCGCTGCGCCAGAAGGGCTGGTTGCGATCGTTGAAGATGCGCTCCATCACATGGCGCCTGCTGCCCAAATAGACATGGGCGACTTCGGGCTGCTGCTGGAAAACCGCCCGCAGCAGATTGGGCAGCCTCGAGTCGAGCTCGACGATCTCCTGAAACTCGTCCATCACCACGGCCGTGCGCCTACCGCGAGCCGCGCCGAGCTCGGCTGGCATCTGCAGCAGCCGCTCCAGCGTCGCGTCGATGTCAGCTGTCGTCCTCCCAAAGGCGAAGCTGAACGAGAACGAGCCGTCCTGAGGATCGAGAGTGACGGTGGGCTGGACCAGCAAGCTGCGAAAAGGCGCCAGCGCTCTCTCCTTCACCCGCTCCAGCGGAGAAGCGACCTGGTCGAAGATCGTCTTTGCGAGGGCGGAGGCCAGACGCTCCTTGGTGGGCGTGGTCATCAAATCCACCTGGGCGACGAGCACGCCCTCCGCCGACAGCGTCTGGATGGCACTCCAGGCAAGCGACGACTTACCCAGCCGGCGTGGCGCGAAGATGACTACGTCCTGGCCGTTGCGGATGTCGCTGACCAGCTCCGCGCGCTCCTCCTCGCGGTCGGTGAAGGCACCATCGAGAGCCAGTGATCCAAAGCGAAAGGGATTTTCGGAAGCGCCCATACCCAGCAGTATAATACCAATCAGTATGCATTGAAAACCATTCAGTTTGATACTTTAAGGTATAATACCTAGAGGTATGCATACGCTTCCTCCTGTGCGATCCATCACGTTACGCATATATAAATTTATATTGGGGTAACGTGTGCATCAATGAATGCATCGGTTCGCACGAGGCTGTCGCGGGATGACCGCATGGAGCAGGCGTTGGAGGCGGCGCACGGGTTGTTTGCCGAGCGCGGCTATGCGGCGGTGACGATGGATGAGATCGCTGCGGCGATCGGGGTCACCAAGCCCCTGCTCTACAACTACTTCGGCAACAAGGAGCGGCTCTACATCGCCTGTATGGAGCGGGCGGGCGACGCTCTGATCGCGACGATCGCCGATGCGGTCGGCAAGACCGAGAACCCCGGCGACGCGCTCGGGGCTGGCGTCCGCGCCTTTTTCTTCTTCCTCGACACCGACCGCGCCGCCTGGGCGGTCCTCTTCGACGAGACCCTCCCCCAGGCCGGCGAGGTCTTCGACCGCGTCGCCACATACCGCGGCCAGATCCTCGACCTCGTCTCCGCCTCGTTGCTGGCGCAGCTGCCGATGCGGCGCCGGGAAGCGGCCAAGACCGAAGTCGAGGCCCTCTCCACCGCCCTGCTCGGCGCCTCGGAGGCGCTCGCGCGCTGGTGGCTGCGGACTGAGGCGATCGGCGCCGAGCAGGCAGCTGAGCTCCTCATCTCCACCGTCGAGCCCGGCCTGCGCGAGCGCTCGGCCCCCATTTCGACTTCCCAATCACCCCAAGGAGGACCCTCCCCCAGATGAACGCCCAGACCCGCAAAGTCGCCGTCGTCGGCGGCAACCGGATCCCCTTCGCGCGCTCCAACAGCGTCTACTCGCACGCGAGCAACCAGGACATGCTGACCGCCGCCCTCGACGGCCTGATCGACCGCTACGGGTTGGGGGGCGAGACGATCGGCGAGGTCGCCGGCGGAGCCGTCCTCAAGCACTCGCACGACCGTGACCTCGCACGCGAGAGCGTGCTCGGCACTCGCCTCGCCGCCGAGACCCCCGCCTACGACGTCCAGCAGGCCTGCGGCACTGGCCTGGAGACGACGATCCTCGTCGCCAACAAGATCGCCCTCGGCCAGATCGACTCGGGCATCGCCTGCGGCGCCGACACCACCTCCGACGCCCCGATCGGCCTCAACGAACAGTTGCGTGAGACGCTGCTCGACGCCAACCGCGAGCGCTCAACCGTGGGCAAACTGCGCACGCTCACCCGCGTTCGCCCCGGCCACATCGTCCCCCACGTCCCCCGCAACGAGGAGCCGCGCACGGGCATGTCGATGGGCGAGCACTGCGCGATCATGGCGACCGAATGGGAGGTCGGCCGCGGGGAGCAGGACGAGCTCGCAGTCCGCAGCCACAAGAACCTCGCCGCCGCCTACGAGCGCGGCTTCTTCGACGACCTGATGACCCCCTACATCGGGCTCGAGCGCGACCAGAACCTACGCCCCGACTCCAGCCTCGAGAAGCTGGCGAAGCTGAAGCCGGCCTTTGGCGGCCCCGAGGGGACGATGACCGCGGCCAACTCGACGCCGCTCTCCGACGGCGCCTCCGCCGTCCTCCTCGCCTCCGAGGACTGGGCGAAGGAGCATGACCTGCCGATCCTCGCCTACATAACCGAGGCCCAGACCGCCGCCGTCGACCATGTCCACAAGCGCGAAGGCCTGCTGATGGCGCCGGCCTACGCGATGCCGCGGATGCTCGACCGCGCCGGCCTCAAGCTGCAGGACTTCGACTACTACGAGATCCACGAGGCCTTCGCCGCCCAGGTCCTCTGCACGCTGAAGGCCTGGGAAGACAAGGGCTTCTGCTTCGAGAAACTCGGCCGCGACAAACCACTCGGCGCGATCGACCGCAAGAAGCTCAACGTCAACGGCGGCTCGCTGGCGGCCGCCCACCCGTTCGCCGCGACCGGCGGGCGGATCGTCGCCAGCCTCGCCAAACAGCTCAACGAAGACGGCAAAGGCCGCGGCGTGATCAGTATCTGCGCCGCCGCCGGCCAGGGTGTCGTCGCGATCCTCGAGGCCCCGGGAGGTGCCAAGTAACGATGGCTGACCGCTACTCACAGGTTGTCAACGCGCCGCTGGTCGGCACGATCGCCAAGCAGCTCGGGCTGCCCCAGCCGGTCTCACTCGACCGCTACCAGCCCGGCCAGCCTGCAGTCGCCGGCCCGGTCCTCTCGGGCGCGGCGCCGGCAGGCCGCCTCGGCAAGCCGCTCGCTGCGATCCTCGACAGCGTCAAGGCCGAACGCGCCGGCGCCGAGGGCAAGGCGAAGGCGCTCGTCTTCGACGCCACCGGTATCAGCGACTCGACCGAACTGGTCGAGCTGCAGCGCTTCTTCTACCCCGCCGTCCCGCGCCTGCAGCGCAGCGGCCGCGCAATTGTCCTCGGCACCCCGCCTGCAGAAGCCGGCTCGGTCGAGGCCCACATCGCCCAGCGGGCGCTGGAGGGCTTCACCCGCTCGCTCGGCAAGGAGATCGGCGGCAAGGGCTCAACCGCGCAACTCGTCTACGTCGAACCGGGCGCCGAGGACCAGCTGGAGTCGACGCTGCGCTTCCTCCTCTCGCCCAAATCCGCCTATGTCTCCGGCCAGGTGGTCCGGGTCAGCAAAGGCGTCGCCCCCAGCCCGGAGATCGACTGGGAGCAGCCGCTCGCCGGCAAGGTGGCGCTCGTCACCGGCGCCTCCCGCGGGATCGGCGCCGCGATCGCCAACACCCTGGCCCGCGACGGCGCCGAAGTCGTCGGCCTCGACATCCCGCCGATGGCGGCCGACCTCAAGGCGGTGACCGAGGCGATTGGCGGTCGCTCGATCGCGCTCGACATCACCGCCGCGGACGCGCCCGAGAAGATCGCCGCCGAGCTCTCCAACGGCGTCGACATCGTCGTCCACAACGCCGGCGTGACCAAAGACCGCACGATCGCGAAGATGCCCGAAGAGCGATGGGCGCAGCTGATGGAGATCAACCTCTCCAGCGAGGAGCGGATCGACGAGGCCCTGCTGGCGAAGAAACTGATCCGGCCCAACGGCCGCATCGTCTGCGTCTCCTCGATGTCGGGGATCGCCGGCAACTCCGGCCAGACCAACTACGCCGCCTCCAAGGCCGGCGTGATCGGGATGGTCGAAGCGATGGCGCCGGAGCTGGCGAAGAGCAAAGCGACGATCAACGCGGTCGCGCCGGGCTTCATCGAGACCCAGATGACGGCGGCGATGCCGATCGGCCCGCGCGAAGCCGGCCGCCGGCTCTCCAGCCTCTCCCAGGGCGGCCTGCCGGTCGACGTCGCCGAGACGATCGCCTGGTTCGCCAGCCCCGCCTCGACCGGCGTCAACGGCAACGTCGTCCGCGTCTGCGGCCAGAACCTGCTGGGCGCCTGATGGCGAAGACCCTCGACAGCTCCCCCAGCATCCTGCCGCTCTACGCGAAGGCGGCGCTGCCGATGATCCCGGGGGCCTCGCTGCTGCCTTTCGTCCCGGGCGGGGGCGGTGAGATCCCGGCAGGGCTCGACCTCGAGCTGAGCGGCGTCCGCGCCGAACCGGCCAAGGTCGCCGCCTACGCCAAGGTCTGCGGCTTCGCCCTGCGCGACACCCTCCCCCCGACCTACCCGCACATGCTCGCCTTCCCGCTGCACATGGCGGTGATGAGCGACGGCTCCTTCCCCTTCGGCGCAGTCGGCCTCGTCCACGTCGAGAACTCGATCGCCCAGCGCCGGCCGATCGGGGTCGACGAGGAGATGACGATCCGCGTCCGCCCGACCAAGCTGCAGCCGCACCCCAAAGGCAAGACCTTCTCGCTGGAGACCGAGGTGCTGGTCGGCGACGAGATCGTCTGGGAGAGCGTCAGCACGATGCTGCGCCGCGGCAAGGGCGACGAGAAAGCCAAGCAGGAGAAGAGCTTCGACTCGCTCGACACCGACGCTCCCGCCAGCGCCGAGTGGAAGCTCGGCGGCGACCTCGGCCGCCGCTACGCCGGCGTCTCCGGCGACCGCAACCCGATCCACATGCACTCGCTGACGGCGAAGCCGCTCGGCTTCCCCGGCGCAATCGCGCACGGGATGTGGACGAAGGCGCGGGCGCTGGCGCAGCTGGAGGGCCAACTGCCAGAGAGCTTCGAGGTCGACGTCCGCTTCCGCAAGCCGATCCTGCTGCCGGCGCGCGTCGAGTTCGCCGAGCAGAGCTCCGGCGCGCAGATCCTCTTCAGCGTCCGCGACGCCAAGAAGGACACGCCTCACCTCGACGGCCAAGTCCGGCCGCTCACCTCAAAACCGAAATCGAAGACCGCCAAAACCGGAAGGAAGACGAAGTGACGACCACCACCGAGAACAAGGGGATGGCGGAGCGCAGCATGGGCTACGGCCTGCGGGCGCTGAACCGCCTCGCCGGCTCCGATCTGCTGGATCGGATCCGCATCCGCAAAGGAGTCGAGAAAGCCCTCTTCCAGGGCACCAAGAACGGCTTCCGCACCGCCACCGCGGCCGGCCGCACCTTCAAGGCCGCCCAGAACCTGGGCAAACCGGCCCGCCAGAAGAAGGGCAAATCGAAAGGCCTCTTCGACCTTACCCCCGACGACGAGCAGCAGATGTTCCAGGAAGCGGGCCGCGCCTTCGCCGCCGACCAGATCCGTCCGGCGGCGCTGGAGGCTGACGATAAGCGCGAGACGCCGAAGGAGATCCTCGACCAGGCGATCGAGCTCGGCGTCGCCATGCTCGGCGTCCCCGAGGAGCTCGGCGGCGTGATGACCGAGCAGGCGGCGGTGACCAGCGTCCTGATCGGCGAGGCGCTCGCCCACGGCGACATGGGTATCGCCTACGCCGCCCTCGCCCCCGGCGCCGTCGCCACCGCGATCGGCCTCTGGGGCAGCGCCGACCAGGAGGCGACCTACCTCCCCGCCTTCACCGGCGAAGACGTCCCCGCCGCGGCGCTGGCGATCCTCGAGCCGCGCCCACTCTTCGACCCCTTCGAGCTAGAGACGAAGGCGAAGAAGAAAGGTGACGAGTGGGTGCTGAGCGGCGCCAAGTCGCTGATCGCCCGCGCCACTGACTGTGAGCTCTTCCTCGTCGCCGCCGAGGCCGAGGGCGTCGGCCCGGCGCTGTTCATCGTCGAGTCCGGCGCCAAAGGGCTGACGATCGAGGACGAGCCGGCAATGGGGCTGCGCCCCGCCGCCACCGGCCGTCTCCTGATCGACAAAGTGACGGTGCCGGCGAGCGCGCTGCTCGGCGAGGGCGAGGCGAGCGCCAAGGACTACGCCGCCTGCGTCGCTCGCTCGCGGATCGCCTGGTCGGCGCTTGCGACCGGCACCGCGCAGGCGGTGCTCGACTACGTGATCCCTTACGTCAACGACCGCCAGGCCTTCGGCGAACCGATCTCCAACCGCCAGGGCGTCGCCTTCGGCGTCTCCGATATCGGCATCGAGCAGAACGGGATGCGGCTGGCGACCTACCGGGCGGCGAGCCGCGCCGACTGCGGCGAGAGCTTTGCCCGCGAGGCGGCGATCGCCAAGCGGCTCTGCTCCCAGAAGGGGATGCAGATCGGTTCCGACGGCGTCCAGCTGCTCGGCGGCCACGGCTTCGTCAAGGAGCACCCAGTCGAGCGCTGGTACCGAGACCTCCGAGCTGCGGGCGTGATGGAGGGCGCCCTGCTCGTCTAGGCACTCGCCAGACGAGCGAAAGGAAGACCCATGATCAACCTCGAGATTCCAAAGAAGTTCAAGCCACTGGCGAACCAGGCCAACCAGGTCGCCACCGAGGTGTTCCGGCCGATCAGTCGCAAATACGACGAGGCCGAGCACGCCTATCCGAAAGAGCTCGACATGCTCGCTTCCCTGATCGACGGGATGAACGAGGGCTCCGACATCGGCGGCGCCGGTGCCGCCGGCGTGCGCCGCGAGAAAAGCGACGACGGCGAGAACCGCAACGGCTCCAACCTCTCCACCGTGCTCGGCATCATCGAGCTCTGTTGGGGCGACGTCGGCCTGCTGCTCTCGATGCCGCGCCAGGGGCTCGGCAACTCGGCGATCGCCTCGGTCGCGACCGAGGAGCAGCT
>DASSNA010000197.1:0-8212 GCA_035688445.1 Solirubrobacterales bacterium
CGCTGGCGCCGGTCGACTTCCGCCGCTGCCGTCGCGAGAGCTGCGCCGTCGCCGCCGGCCCCCACCTCACCGCCTCCCGCCGCCGCACCACCGCCTTCACCGAGCTGATCGACCGCCGCGCCGCGGCGGGCTGGATCGAGATCGTCTACTGGCTCTACCGCCCGACGCTCGGCTGGGAACGAATCGCCCGCCGGGCCACCCAAGCTGACGTCGAAGCGGCCGCCGGAGTCGAAGTCCTCGCCGAGGATGACCCCGCTCTGGTCCCGCTCGAGACCCTCCCCGGCCGCAACCACTACGAGTTCCCCGCCGCCGAACGCCCACCCTGGCAGTGGCGCGTCCCTGGCCGCTACCCGGGCTGGTCGAGCTAGGGCGGGGTCGCCGCTTCCGCGGCCTTCTGTCCCTCGGCTTCCTCCTGCGCTTGCCGGATCAACCCGCGCCAGTCAGTCGTCCTGAACACCAGCAGGATCGCGGCGAAGCCGAGCACCACCGACCAGGCCGCCATCGCGATCTGGGTGCCGACCGAGAAGGAGAGGACGGCGGTGCGGGAGGGGCCGCTCAGGGTCGCGACCAGGAGAGCCTGCTGGGCGCCGGCGCCGCCGGGAGTGAGGGGGATGATGTTGGCGATCGCCTGCACGCTCATCACCAGCATCACGTTGCCGATCGTGCCGGGGATGCCGAAGGCTTCGAGGAAGAACCAGAAGGCGGCGAAGCGCAGCAGCCAGCCGAGCCCCTGCCAGGCGGCGACCTCGCGCAGGTAGCGGCGCGGCTCGGTGAGAATCACCAGGCCCTGGCGCACGCGTGCCCAGAAACGGCGCACGTGGTGGGCGAGCACGAGGATTCCCACCGCGATCGCCACCAGCAGCACCACCGTCACGATCACGAGCGTCTTCGGATGGTCAGCCCAAAAGGAGATCTCGAAGGCCGGCAGGTCGGGGATCTGCGGCAGCGGCGGCAGCAGGCCCTGGGTGATCGCATAGAGGAGGACGAGGACACCGATCGAGGTGTCGAAGACCGTCTGCACCAGGAAGGAGGAGGTGACCGCCGGGTATGAGGAATCGGGGATCTGGCGTTTGGCCAGGAAGACCTTGGTCACGTCGCCGGCGTGAGCCGGGATCACAGCGTTGATTCCCGCCCCCGCCAGGTAGGCGGCAGCCAGCGGCAGGAAGGCGATCTTCTTGTCCGGGTAGGCGGCCCGCAGCACGTTGCGCCAGGCCCAGGCGCGGGCCAGTTGCATCCCCAACAGGCAGAGGAGAGCGAGCGCGAACGCCTGCCAGTTGACTTCCGAGAGGTGCCGGAAGAATTCGGCGCTGCGTTCGAAGAACGCCTCGAAGTTGTCCTGGAGATTGGCGAGCGGCATCACAGCTAGACTAGCCACGCTCGTGCCGGATACCGACACGCACACGTTGCCCCTGGCCGCCCTGCCCGACCCCGCCGACGAGGCGATGTGCGGCCGTGCCCGCGAGCGCTACACCGCCGACCGCAAGAGCCGCTGGCGGCGCCGCCGCAAACGCCACGCGCAGCTGCCGAACCTGATCATCATCGGCGGCCTCAAGTGTGGGACGACGAGCATCCACCACTACCTCGGCCTGCATCCCGAAATCCAGATGTCGAAGCCGAAGGAGCTCAACTTCTTCGTCGAGGAGCTGAACTGGGACCTCGGCCTCGACTGGTACGCGAGCCGCTTCGACGACCGCTTCAAGGTCCGCGGCGAGTCCTCGCCCCACTACACCAACCTCCCCCGCTTCGACGGCGCCGCCGAGCGGATCAAGCAGAACTGTCCCGACGCGAGGCTGCTCTACATGGTCCGCGACCCGATCAAGCGGATCCTCTCCCACTGGGTCCACGCCACCGGCGCCGGCTACGAGACAGGCGACCTGGTCGAGGTCCTCTCCAACCCCGGCAACTCCTACACCAACCGCTCCAAATACTGGATGCAGCTGCAGCCCTACCTCGAGCGCTTCGACCGCGCGCAGATCGAGATCATCACCCAGGAGGAGCTGCAGTCAGAACGCGAGGAGACGATGCGCAAGGCCTTCGCCTTCGCCGGCGTCGATGAGACCTTCACCTCCGAGCAGTTCGACCGCGAGTGGGAGAAGTCGAGCGCCAAGGAGGGCGACAAATACCAGCTGATGGAGAAGCTCGTGAAGCTGCCCGGCCTGCGCTCCTTCGACCGCAACTTCGACCGCTTCCCAGAGTCGCTGCGCTGGCTGGTCGAGAAGGTCGTCCACGATCCCGACAAGCCGCCAGCGCCGAAGCCGAAGCTGCCCGACGACCTCTTCGAGTCGATCCGGGGCCGCTTCACCGAGGACGTCGCCGAACTGCAGAAGTTTGCCGGCCGCGAGTTCGCCGGCTGGCACGACTACAGCTGAGCGCAGACCACTCAGCTGTTCCTTTTGGTTGCTATGTCACCAAAAGGAACAGCTGAACCGCACTAGGCTTGTTCGCCGATGCGGCGGCTCTTGCCAGATCCCGGCCCGACCACGGTGGCCGAGCAGCTCGAGGGCTACCGGCCCTGGGAGGAACCGCGCGAGGAGCGGCCGCTGGCGGCGATGAACTTCGCCGCCACCGTCGACGCGCGAGCGACGATCGAAGGGCGCTCGGGCCCGATCGGCTCCGACACCGACACCGAGATGCTGCTGGGTCTGCGGACCCGCTTCGACGCGGTGATGATCGGGGCGGGGACGATGCGGGCCGAGCTCTACGGGCCGCTGGTCAAGAAGCAGGAGACGCGCGAGCGACGCGAGCGGGCCGGCGTCCAGCCCGAGCCGCTGATGGTCCTGATCAGCGGCCGCCTCGACCTGCCCTGGGAGGCGCCGCTCTTCGCCGCCGGCGGCGAGGTGCTGATCTTCACCTCCTCTGAGACGGAGCCGCCGGAGACGGAGAGCCGGGTCGAGGTCGTCCGCCACCCCGGCGCCGTCAACCTGGCCGAGGCGATGGGCCACCTGCGCGAGCGCGGCATCCGCGCCCTGCTCTGTGAGGGCGGCCCGCACCTGCACGAGCAGTTGCAGGCCGACGGCCTCGTCGACGATCTCTTCCTGACTATCGCGCCGAAGCTCGTCGGCGGCGAGGCGCCGCGGATCCTCGAGGGGCCGCTGCCGGGCGTGACCGACCTCGAGCTCGCCTGGCTGCTGGAGGAGGATGGCGAGCTCTTCGCCCGCTACCGCCGCCGGGCCTGAGGCCGGCATCGACTAGCGTTGATGCCCCAGAGAGGACGAGGAGAGGACACCGATGGACTTCACCCCCAGCCCCGAGGTCGCAAAGCTGCGCGAGCGCGTCCTCGACTTCATGGACGAGGAGATCTACCCACGGGAGCGGAAGATCATGGAAGCGCTCGACGAGGAGGTCGGCCCCGGCGTCCCCTATCCCAAGGTGCTGGTCGAGATCCGCGAGAAAGCGAGGGGCGAGGGGCTCTGGAACCTCTTCATGCCCGACGAGCGCTTCGGCCCCGGGCTGACCAACTGGGAGTACGGCCTGCTCTGCGAGGAGATGGGCCGCAGCCCGATGGCGGCGCCGATGGCCTTCAACTGCTCGGCCCCGGACACCGGCAACATGGAGATCCTCGCCGAGCACGGCACGCCGGAGCAGCGCGAGCGCTGGCTCGAGCCGCTGCTGGAGGGGAAGATCCGCTCCTGCTTCTCGATGACCGAGCCAGCGGTGTCGGGCTCGGACCCGACCCTGCTGCAGGCGCGGGCCGAGCTCGACGGGGACGAGTGGGTGATCGACGGCCACAAGTGGTTCACCTCCGGCGCCGTCGGCGCCGAGCTGGCGATCGCGATGGTCGTCACCGACCCCGACGCTCCGCCCTACGCGCGCGCCTCGATGATCTGCGTTCCCACCGACACCCCCGGCTTCAACCTGGTGCGGCCGATCCCGGTGATGGGCCACGACGGCGGCCCCGGCCACTGCGAGATCCGCTACGAAAGCTGCCGGGTGCCGAAGGAGAACCTGCTCGGCGAGCGCGGCGCCGGCTTCGCGGTCGCCCAGGACCGGCTCGGCCCGGGCCGCATCCACCACTGCATGCGAGCGATCGGGACCGCCGAGCGCGCCCACGAGATGATGTGCCGCCGCGCCAACGAACGCAGCGCTTTCGGCGGCCCGCTCGGCGACAAGCAGTTCGTCCAGGAGTCGATCGCCACTTCGCGGATGGAAATCGACCAGGCCCGCCTGCTCACCATCTTCGCCGCCTGGAAAATGGACACCGAGGGCAAGCGCGCCGCCCGCCAGCAGATCTCGGCGATCAAGATCGTCGCCGCGAACATGGTGATGGAGGTGCTCGACCGCGCGATCCAGATCCACGGCTCACTCGGCATGACCGACGACACCCCGCTGGCGATCATGTGGCGCTTCAGCCGCATGCTGCGCCTCGCCGACGGCCCCGACGAGGTCCACAAAATGGTCCTCGCCCGCCGCGAGCTCAACCGCTGGGCCAAGCGCTCCGAGGCCGAAGCCGAAGGCAACTTAGAGCCCCGCCACGCGACGCGAATGGTGTGAGCGCAGGCCGCTCCCGTCAGGGCTAGCGGCAAATCGCGACGAGGTCGAGAGCCTCGTCGAGGGACTCCTGCCTGATCTCGAAGTCGGAAATGTCAATGGCAGCGGCGCGGGAATCGGGCTTGGCGCGGCGATTTCGCAGAGCTCGGTCATAGAGCGCCTGCCGAAACCGACGGGGCACGAGGCGGCGGAGGCGCAGGGGATCGCGGCGCAGGACACGGTCGAGCTCCTGCTTCTCCTCGGCGACCAGGTCCAGGTAGCGCTCGGAGCCAAAGATGCCGCGCAGCTCAACCTCTGCGAAGGCGCGTTCGCAGAGCTCGCGCAGCTCGGGCGCTGAGAACTCGACGTAGTGGTAGGGGTCGATCACCTCATCGGGCCGCCCGAACGTGAGCCGGCTGGGGGTGACGAAGACGGCCACGCCTCCCGACTCCAGCGCTCGGCGCGCCTCGGCGATCGCTCGTTGCGGATCCGGCACGTGCTCGAGCGCCTGCACCGAGAGGACCGAGGCAAAGCTCGCGTCGGCAAAAGGTAGCTCCCGCATGTCACCGACCTTGGTCTCTCGACGCTGCCCCACCAGCACGCTCGGGTCGACGTCAACCCCGACCGTCTCGCGCGGCGCCAGCAGCTCGAAGCTGTGCCCCACCCCGCAGCCGACGTCGAGCACCCTGCCCGCCGGCAGCAGGGGGGCGCAGAGCGCGTAGGCGGCGACGTGGCGCTGCCAGGTCGGGTTGAAGCCGTTTGCCGGAGAGGACACTCGCTCGCCCGTGATGCGGGTCCGGGCAGGCACGGCCTCAGACGAGCGCGTCGATCCGGATCGCGTCCAGACCCGGGGCCCGCTTGCCCTCGGTTTCGTCGCCGGCGCCGATGCGGACCGCGATCTTGCCCAGGTGCCGGTTCTCGTCGACCAACCGGTGCGCGTCCGGCAACTGGTCGAAGTCGAACGCCTTCCAGAGGACCGGGCGGATCTTGCCCTCGTGGACGAGTTCGTTGGCGCGCCAGGCCTCATAGGCGTTGAAGGCGTGGCAGCCGATGATCTGCTTCTGGCGCATCCACAGGTAGCGGACGTCGAAGTCGAGCTGGTAGCCGGTGGTGGCGCCGCAGGTGACGACCTTGCCGAACGGCTTCACGGTGAAGACCGAGGCCGGGAAGACCTCTTTACCGACGTGTTCGAAGACGATGTCGGGGGCGTCGCCGAGGATCTCCTTCACCCGCCTGGCGAAGGCGCGGGTCGCGGCGACGCGCCGCTTCTCCTCCTCCGGGGTCTCGCCCCCCTTGCGGACCATCTCGGCGAACTCGTTGCGGTCGATGTAGTCGACGGCGCCGAGCTGCTTCGCCACCTCGCCTTTCTCCGCCGAGGAGACGATCGCCAGAGCGTTGGCGCCAGCGGCGGCGCAGAGCTGATTGGCGAAGACGCCGAGGCCGCCCGCCCCGCCCCAGACGAGGACGTTGTGCCCGGCCTGCAGGTCGCATTTGTTGACCAGCATCCGGTGCGCGGTGAAGTAAGTGACCGCGTAAGAAGACGAGTCGACCCAGGAGAGCGCGGGGGGCTTCGGTAGCAGCTGCTGTGCCTGCACCTTGGCGAACTGGGCGAAGGTCCCCCAGGTGGTCTGATAGCCGTAGCCGAGTTGGCTCGGTGCGGCCAACGGGTCGAGGCCGTGGACCTCGGGGTCCTCGTAGGAGGCGTGGTTGGCCTGGATCACGATCTCGTCACCGGGCTTCCACCGCGTCACCCCCGCCCCGACCTTCCAGACGATGCCGGAGCCGTCGGAGCCGGCGATGTGGTGCCCCCACTGCGGGTGGTCGCCATAGGGGAAGATCGAGATCGGCTCGGCCAGCGCCGCCCAGATGCTGTTGAAGTTGACCCCAGCGGCCATCACCCGGACGACGACCTCGAACGGCCCCGGCTCCGGGACCTCAACCTCCTCGACCTCGTAGGCGGTGTCGAGATTGCCCTCGCGCTCGGGCCTCAGCACCCAAGCAGCCATCGTCTTCGGCAGCTCGCCGGGCTTGGCGTCGATGCGGGAAACCTCTGTTATGTCGATCGCCACGTGCCGCTCCGCCGGAGGTCGCCTGCTGGGGCGCTGACCCTATCCGCCCGCTTGCTGCGCCGCCTGCTGCCGTTCGATCTCTTCTCGCAGCACTTCTTCGCAGTGCGGCGTCGGGTGGGCCATGCACTGCTGCACGTTGACCGAAGAGCCTTCTTCGGCAGCCGCCTGCTTCTGTTGCTGCAGCAGTTCTTCGCACTGCGACCGCGACATCGCCTGGGTGCAGTCATGCGGCCCGGAGACCTTGGTCGAGTTGGTTCCCTTTTCCGCTTCGAGGGAGCTTTCGATGTAGTCGCGACAGGTGTTTTCGCTCATCCCCTGCGGGCATGCCTTCTTGAGCTTCCGCTTGACCTCGGCCGCGTGCCGCTTTTCAGGCGTCGAACCGGTCGCCTTCCCATCGGCATTTCCCGGGGAGCCGCCGGCAGACTTGGCATCCCCCCCGGCGGTCTTCTTCGACCCGCCTTCGGGCGTGGACGATTCCTTCCCGCCCGCGGTTGATTCAGAGCTGCTGCCGGAGGTCGACCCCGTAGTGCTGCCGGGAGCCGTGGTGCTATCGCCGCCAGATCCGCACCCGGATGCCGCGAGGGCGATCAGGGTGGCGGCGATCGCTAGAAGTCCGAGGATCCCCAGCCGGGACCGAGCTCCCCTTCGAAAATCGATCACCCGGCAAATGTAGCCGACGGCGCCTCTGCAGACGATGGGATAGCTTGCCCGCGATGTACTGCCCGCGCTGCGGAACCCCGAACGAGCCGGGAGACCGGTATTGCAGTTCCTGCGGCGCCCAGCTCCAGGAGAGCTCCAAGCCGAAGGAGGAGGTTCCCGCTCGCGAGCGCCTGCGGCGTTTGATCGGAACCACCCCCAAAGCCCGGGCGATCACGATCGCGACGGTGCTGGCGATCGTAGTCGCGGTGATCGCCTTTATCGCCCTTAAGCCCTCTGAAGACTCGATCCCCCGCGACGCCTACACGATCAAAGCGGACCAGATCTGCCTTTCCTCGAAGCGGAGCATCGTCGCTGTCGAGCGGCAATTCACCCGCGCAAGCAAGGGCTCCGTCGCCGGCGTAGCGAGAGAACTGGTGCCGATCGTCGCCGCCTGGCGCAATGAAATGGATGAACTGACGGTTCCGGCAGATCGAATCGACCTCGCCGAAGAACTCGAAGGCGCCCTGCTGGAAGCCGAGGTCCAGATCGGCGGCCTCGCCCGCACCGCCGAAACCGGAAATCCGCGCAAAACCGTCGCCAAGGCCAAAGAAGCCGAAGCCGCAACCGCAGCCGTGGAAGAAGCGGTTTCGGCCCTTGGGCTATCCCATTGCGCCGAAGCCGCCATCGGCTTTACGTCTGTTTCCGGCTGAAAACTCGCATGTATCGCTTGCGTCGTCCGCCGGTATGTGATCCAATCCCGCCTAAGTACACGCAAATTTTCCAATTTCGATCTTTTCGGACCGAGGGGAGCAAAGAATGAGTAAGCGGTACGCGGTATTGGGGCTGAGCATCTTCCTTGCGTTGGCGCTTGCCGTTCCAGCCCTCGGTGGACCGGCAAACCCGGTGGCGAACATCTCCGCCAGTGCCAAGAGCATCGCCAACAAGGCGCTGAAAAAGGCAAAGGCCGCGCAGCAGACTGCTAACGCCGCCAACTCGGCCGCTGCCGCCGCCAACTCGGCCGCGAGCTCGGCTCTGAA
>DASSNA010000202.1:0-6406 GCA_035688445.1 Solirubrobacterales bacterium
CACCGGCCGCTCCGGCGAGTACGTGCCGGTGGCCGAGACGGTCCGCGGCTTCCGCGAGATCCTCGACGGCGAGCACGACGACCTCTCCGAGGGCGCCTTCTACATGCAGGGCTCGATCGACCAGGTCCTCGAGAACGCCAAGTCCGCCGCGGCCGCCTAGGAGCTACCTGTGGCTGCGGAGCACATGGTCGATGTCGAGGTTCTGACCCCGGAGGGCGAGGTCTGGAGCGGCGAAGCGCGCCAGGTCTCGACCCGCTCGGAGACCGGCGAACTCGGCATCCTCGCCAACCACGCGCCGCTGCTGGCGGCGCTGCGGCCGACCGAACTTCGCCTCAAAATCTCCGAGTCGGAGACCAAGCGCTACGCCCAGGCTCACGGCTGGCTGCAGGTCTACGGCAACCGCGCTCGGCTCCTGCTCGAGGAGGCGATCCCGCCGGAAAACCTCGACACCGGCACCCTCAAAGAGCAGTTGAGCGACGCCGAACAGCGGCTCTCCGAGTGCGAGGACGGGAGCGCCGACCACGCCCGCGCGCAGAAGGACCGCGAACGCGCCGAAGCCTTCCTCACGATCGCCGAGGGATGAGGGGGGTTCGTACCCCTCCCGCATGACTGACGAGCTCGTTGTTCTCGCGCAGCGGCTGATCGGCTACGAGACTTGCGAGCCGGACGCTATTGCGGAGGCCGCCGGGTTTGTGCAGGGGTGGCTTGACGCGCGGGGGATCGAGACTGAGAGCGATGAGGTGCGGGGGTTGCCGGTGGTCAAGGCCGAAGTGGGGCCGGAGGACGCGCCGACGGTGGTGCTGCATGGGCACCTCGACGTGGTGCCCGGACACGCCGGGCAGTTTGTCCCTGAGACCGCCGGCGATCGGCTGATTGGGCGGGGCGCCTATGACATGAAGGGGGCGATCGCGGCGATGCTGCTGACCACCGCGGCGATGCGCGACCAGGACCGGGTGCGGGTGCGGCTCGGGATCGTCGGTGACGAGGAGTCCGAGGAGGAGGCCGAGCGCGGCTCCGACCACCTCGTCGACAGCGGCTTTACCGGCGACTTCGCGATCACCGGCGAGCCGACCGACCTCCACATCGGGATCGAGGCGAAGGGCGTCCTCGCCCTGCGCCTCGAGGTGGAGGGAGTCGCCGCCCACGGCGCCACCCCCTGGCTCGGCGACAACGCCGTCCTCAACGCGATCGACGTTTTCCGCAGTATCGAGTCGCTACCGTTTGCCAAACACAGCTCCGAGCTGTTCGACCGCCCCTCGATCAATTTGGGAAGGATCGTGGGCGGCGACGCTCTCAACAAGGTGCCCGACCGCTGCGTGATCGACGTCGACATCCGCTACCTGCCCGACCAGGACCCCGAAGAAATCCTCGCCCAGGTGGGGGAGCTGCGTGGGATCAAGGTGGCGGCGCTGTTGACGCGGCCCCCCGCCACGGTCGACCGCGACTCGGCCTTTGTGCGGGGGCTGCGCGCCTCCGCGGCCGAGCACCATGCTGGCGAGCCGATGAGCGTCGGCCGCGACGGTGCCTCCGACGCGGTCTCCTTCCTGCGGGTGGGGGTACCTGCGGTCGAGTTCGGGCCGGTCGGCGCCGGCCACCATGGCCCGGGGGAGTGGGTCTCGATCTCCTCCCTGCAGACCTACCGTCAGGCGCTCGAATCGTTCCTGCGGGCGATCCCGGACCAGCTCGATGACTGAACCGACCCCGGGGTGGGCGCCGAAGAAGCCCCCGCCGAACGGCGACAGCGAGCCACCGCCGAAGCCGAAGCGCTACTGGTGGCGCTTCACCCTGGCCTCGGTCCTGATCGTCGCCGTCTCCGCCGCCGCGACCGCGACCAGCGTCCTCCTCTACCTCGACAGCATCGCCCACGCCCTCTCCCACAACAACGTCCTCAACAACAAGCTGCACAAAGCGCTGGCCGCAGTCCACCCCGGGGAGCCAGAGAACATCCTCATCCTCGGCTCCGACAAACGCGCCGGCGAAGAATTCGAAGAAGAAGAACACGGACGCTCGGATACGACGATCCTGCTCCGGCTCGACCCCGAAACCAACACGATCTCGGTGATGTCGATCCCGCGCGACCTCCAGGTCGAAATCCCCGGCTTCGGGACCGAAAAGTTCAACGCCGCCTATTCCTTCGGCGGGCCGAAGCTGGCTCTGCAGGTGGTCAAGGAACTGACCGGCCTGCGGATCAACCACGTCGTCAACGTCGATTTCCTCGGTTTCGTCCGCGCCGTTGACGCGATCGGCTGCGTGTACACCGACGTCGACCGCCGCTACTACCACTCCAACGCCGGGTTACCGGCCTCGGAACAGTATTCGGAAATCAACATCCAGCCGGGCTATCAGAAGCTCTGCGGCGTCAAAGCTCTGCAGTACGTGCGCTACCGCCACACCGACACCGACATCGTCCGCTCCGCCCGACAGCAGGCGTTCATCAGCGACGCCCGCCAGCGGGTCTCGCTTCAGGACCTGGTCTTCGACCAGAGCGGCCTGATCGACATCTTCACCAAGTACACGACCTCCGACATCAACAGCAAGGAGACGATGCTGGAAGTGCTGAAACTCTTCATCGCCTCGCGCAACGCGCCGATCAAACAGGTCCACTTCCCGGCTGAACTGGGGCCGAGCTACGTCTATGCCTCGGAAAGCGCGATCCACGAAGCGATTAAGGAATTCCTCACCGGCGAATCGTTCGGCGACGAATCCAGCGAAAGCTCGGCCAGCTCCTCCTCGGCGAAGAAGAAGCACGGCAAGAAGAAGGCCGGCAAGGCTCAGCACAAGAAGAAGCAGGCGAAGCCGAAACCGAAGGTCGAAGTGGCCAAGCCCGGCAGCGACGGGCTGGTTCCGGCGCGCGAAGCGGGCGAATCCGAGGCCGAGATGGCGGCCCGGAAGGTCGGTGGCGGCTTCCCGATCTTCTACCCAACGCGGCTGCCGTCGGGTGCCCACTACGTCGAAACCGACCCCTACGAACACGTCGTCGACCCCCGTGTCTACCGCTTCAAAGACGACGGTGGCGATCGCCACACTGCCTACAAAATGGTCGCGGTGATGGAAGAGCCCGACGGCTACCACTACTTCGGTGTGCAGGGGATCCACGGCTGGGAAGACCCACCGATCCTCAACAACCCGAGCGTGACCGAGACCATTCACGGGCGCGAATACGAGATCTTCGTCGACAGCGGTGAGATCAAAATGATCGCCTGGCACCGCGGCGCCAACACCTACTGGATCGCCAACGATCTCGAACGCTCGCTCAGCAACGAGCAGATGGTCGGGATGGCGCGCTCAGCCAACTTAATCATTCCCAAGAAAAAGCCGAAGAAGGGTAGGAAGCAGCCATGAGCGAGCAGCTGGAGCCGGTTGGCGTCATCGGAGTTGGGTGGGTTGGCCTCGTTACCGCGGCCTGCTTCGCCGAGCTCGGCCACCCGGTAATCGCTCGTGACATCATCCCCGAGAAGGTCGAGGCACTCTCCCGCGGCGAGATCACGATCCACGAGCCGGGCCTCGAAGAGCTGCTGCAGCGCAACGCCGAGCGGATCACCTTCACCACCGAGATGGACAAGCTGCTGGCGGGGGCGCGGCTGCTCTTCGTTTGCGTCGACACCCCTCCGACTTACTCTGGCGACGCCGACCTCTCGCGGGTGCGGGCGGTCGTCGAGGAGCTCAGCGACGATGGCGACCACGTGCTGATCATGAAGAGCACCGTGCCGGCCGGGACTGGCGAGTCGATCCGCCGCGACGTGCCGAACCTCTCTTATGTCTCCTGCCCCGAGTTCCTCAAGGAGGGGACTGCGGTCAAGGACTTTATGAACCCCGACCGGGTGGTGATCGGCGCTGATCCCGGCGACGAGGCGGCCGCCGAGGCGGTCGAAGCCCTCTACGAGCCGCTTGGCGGCGAGATCCTCCCCGCCGACGTCGCCAGCGCCGAGATGATCAAGCTTGCCTCCAATGCCTTCCTCGCGACCAAGATCTCCTTCATCAACGAGATCGCCAATGTCTGCGAGGAGGTCGGCGCCGACGTCGGCCAAGTGGCGAAGGGGATGGGGCTGGACGAGCGGATCGGCAGCGCCTTCCTGCGCGCGGGAATTGGCTACGGGGGCAGTTGCTTCCCGAAGGACGTCAGTGCCCTGAAGATGCTGGCCGGTAACACCGGCTACCACTTCCAGCTGCTGACCGCGGTAATCGAGGTCAACGAGTTGCAGAAGCGCCGCGTCGTCGGCAAGCTCGAGAAGCACCTCGGCTCGCTGATCGGCAAGCGGGTGGCACTGCTGGGCCTCGCCTTCAAGCCCGACACCGACGACATGCGCGAGGCCTCGAGCTTGGTGCTGGCGGCACGGTTGCAGGGCGAGGGGGCGGAGGTCGTCGCTTATGACCCAGTTGCCGCCGAGCGCGCCGCCGACCTGCTCGGCTCGGTTGAGATGGCGACTTCGGCGATGGAGGCGCTGGAGGGCGCCGATGCTGCCGTCCTTGTCACCGAGTGGCCCGAGTTCGCCGAGCTCGACTGGGCCGCCGCTGCGGAGCGGATGACGCGACCGGTCCTTGTCGATGGCCGCAACTTCCTCGACCCGCAGAAGCTCGCAAAAGCCGGCTTCGAATACGAGGGCATCGGCCGCACTGCCTTAGACGCTCCACGAACGGCAAGCGCCTCCTAGCGCCCCCAACCAGTCAGGGCGCCAGGAAATGCAAGCAATCGTTTTGGTAGGTGGGGAGGGCACTCGCCTGCGTCCTCTCACCAACGACGTGCCGAAGCCGGCGGTGACGCTGGTCGACCGGCCCTTCCTCGCCTACGCGATCGAGTGGTTGGCCGCCCATGGGGTGAGCGAGGTAGTGCTCGCCTGCGGCTTCCTCCCCGACGTGCTGCAAGAGGTGCTTGGTGACCACGAGCACGCTGGGGTGAAGATCACCTACGCGATCGAGCCGGAGCCGCTGGGTACTGCGGGGGCGATCCGCTTCGCCGCCGAGGCGCTCGGCGATCGCCTCGAAGACCGCTTCCTCGCACTCAACGGCGACGTTCTCGCCGACCTCGACCTCTCGGCGCTGGTGGCGGCGCACGCCGAGCGCGGCGACGCGGCGACGATCGCCCTGCACCCGGTCGACGACTCCTCCGCCTACGGCCTGGTCCGCTGCGACGAGGAGGGCGTCGTCCTCGAGTTCCTCGAGAAGACCGGTGAGGCGGCCCCCGGGGAGATCAACGCCGGCGCCTACGTGCTCGAGCGCACCGTTCTCGATCTGGTGCCGGCTGGCCGGGCGGTCTCGATCGAGCGCGAGGTCTTCCCGCGGCTGGTTGGCGAGGGCCTCTGCGCGCAGCTCCTCGACGGCTACTGGATGGACATCGGCACCCCCGAGCGCTACCTGCAGGCGAGCTGGGACATCCTCGAGGGGCGGGTGGAGACGCGGGTAGAGCCGACCGCGCCAGGGTCGCTCCTCGCCGCTGACGCCGAGGTCGCCGCCGATGCCAAGCTCGGCTCCCGCACCGTCGTCTCGCCCGGCTGCCGGATCGATTCCGGTGCCGAGGTCAGCGAGTCGGTCCTGCTTGAGGGCTGCACGGTGGGGGACGGCGCGGTGGTCGAGGGGTCGATTCTCGCTCCGGGGGTAGAGGTGGCGGCAAATGCGGAGCTGCGAAACGCCGTTGTCGGGCGAAATGAAAGAGTCCCGAGCTAGATGAGCCCGATGATCGACGACGTTCTTGGCCTGCCCGATCAGTTGCGGGACGCCCTCTGGCGGATCGAAACCGCCCGGCTTGAGCCAGCGGAGGCGGCCGGGCTGATGGTCTGCGGGATGGGGGGCTCGGCGATCGGCGGTGACCTCGCCGCCAGCGCCCTTGGTGACCGGCTGACGCGGCCGCTGCTCCCGATCCGCGGCTACGAGCTACCGAGCTGGGCGACTCCGGAGTGGACCGTGCTCTGCTCCAGCTACTCGGGCAACACCGAGGAGACGCTCGCCTGCTTCGAGGCGGCAGAAGCGCTGGGGGCGCGGCGGATCGTCGTCAGCACCGGCGGCGAGCTGGTCGAGCGGGCGCGGGAGGTGGGGGTGCCGGTGGTGGCCCCGCCGGGGATCTACCAGCCCCGCGTCGCCGTCGCCTACATGCTCGTTGCCGCGGCCGAGGTAGCGGCGCTGGCAGGGGTGGCGCCACGGATCAACACCGAGATCGACGTCGCCGCCGCCTTCCTCGAGCGCGAGGCGCTGACGATCAAGGCCAAGGCGAGTGAGCTTGCCGGCCAGCTCAACGGTGTCCCCACCGTCATTTATGGCGCCGACCTCACTGCCGCGGTCGCCCAGCGCTGGAAGACCCAGATCAACGAGAACGCGAAGCTGCCGGCCTTCTACGCCGAGCTGCCCGAGGCAGACCACAACGAGATCTGCGGCTGGAGCGACGGGGCCGGGGGGATGGCCGCCGTCTTCCTCG
>DASSNA010000227.1:0-5436 GCA_035688445.1 Solirubrobacterales bacterium
GCCGGACCCTCCCCGCTGTTGTCCGGCGAGACCCTCCCCGCCGGCCCTCGCTAACCAGCTACCCGATGTACCCCGCCGATTCGAGGTACGCCTTGGCGGCCGCCTTAGGCGTCTCCTTTTCGAGTTCGACCCGGGCGTCGAGCTCCTGCATCACTTTCAGGGTCAGTCCTTCCTGCACCTGCAGGATCGTCTTTTCGTAGTCGGGGCCGGCTTCTTCGGCGACCGATTTCTTGGTCACGAAGATGATGTTGCCGGCCGGGAAGACGTGCTTGTCGTCTTCGAGGATCACGAACTTGTCCTTCTCCGCCGAGAGCTGCGGGTCGGTGGTGAAGAGGATCGAGAGATCCGCCTGGCCCTTTTCGAGCACCGTGTAGCGGAGGCTGATGTCGACCGGGGTGAATGACTTGAACTTCAGCCCGTACAGTTTTTCCAGCCCCGCCAGGCAGTCGATCCGCTGGCGGCACTCGGGCGAACCGTAGAGCGAGAGCTTTTCCGAGACGCCTTCGAGGTCGGAGACGTTTTCGAGGCCGTACTTTTCAGCCGTCTTTTTCAGCGTCCCGACCGCGTTGGCGCTGGCGAACGGAGTCGGTTCGAAGGCCTCGAGGCCTTCCTTTTCGAACTCTTCGTTCGCTTTTTCCCACGCTTCGTTGGCGTCGGAGGGCACTTCTTCGGGTTCGAGGCCGAAGAACGAGGTGAGGGCCGTGCTCGCGTACTCCGGGTAGCCGGAGATCTGCCCCGACTTCACTGCCTTCAGGGCCACGGTTTCGGAGCCGAGGTTGAGCGCGCTCTTCACCTTGTAGCCGGCCGCGCTCAGCGCCTGCGCGTAGATTTCCCCGAGGATTTCCTGTTCGGGGAAGTTCTTCGAGCCGACGGTCAGGCTGACTTTGCCGTTTTCGGGGTTGGATTCGATTGCGCCGGCAGCTCCGCCTTCTTCTGCTTCGGTGCCGCCGGTGGTATCGCTGCCACCGCCGCACGCGGCGATGCCGAGCGCGAGCGCAAGCGCGGCCAGCGCCGCACGCAGCACCCGCACTCTCGTCTGGTCGATCCTCACTGGTTCCTCCTTGGGGTGGATGTGTGTCTTGGTAAGTGGGTCAGACAGTCTTTAACTTGAGCCCGTCGGAAGTCAGGCGGCTCTGCAGGAGCGCCAGCAACCCCTCCAGCGCCAGCGCCATTAGGGCGACGAGGATGGCGCCGGCGAGGACGCCGTTCTCGCCGTAGACGTTTTCGTTGATGATGAAGTCGCCGAGCGATTCGACCCCCGCCAGGGGGGCGATGGTGGCGGTGGCGAGGATCGCGATCGCGGCGCCCCGGATCCCTCCCATCACCGTCGGGATGGCCATCGGCAGCTCGACCCGGCGGATGATCTCCAGCTCGGTCATCCCGATGCCACGGGCGGCATCGACGGTCGGGCGGTCGACCTGGCGGACGCCGGTGTAGGCGTTGGTGAGGATCGGCGGGATGCCGATCACGGCGAGGGCGGGGGTGAGGTTGAGCAGACCGACCCCAATCAAGGCCGCCACCAGCGCGATCAGCGCCAGCTCCGGGATCGCGCGGCCGGCATTGCCGATGCCGATCGCCAGCAGCTCGCCCTTGCCGCGATGGCCGAGCCAGAGACCGATCGGCAGGGCGATGATCAGCGCCAGAGCCAAGGCCAGAGCGGTCACCTCGAGCTGCTTCAGCATCAGTTCCACCACCTTGTCGAAGCCGCCGACCTTCTTGCCGCCGGTGACGTTGGACTCCTGTGGGGTGAAGATGAATTCGACCGCGCCGCCGAAGGAGGCGAGGAGGGGATGGAGCATGCTCACGCTGCTGCCGCCTTTCGCCACGGCGTGGTCAGGCGCTGCACCAGTAGCAGCATGATGTCGAGCGCCAGCGCCATCAGGATCGCGATTCCGCCGGCGATGATGATCGAGGTCGGGAAGGTGAGGTTGCCCTGGCCGTAGATCTGGGTCCCGAGCCCGCCTGCCCCAGCGAAGACCGCCAGCGTCGCGATTGCCACGGTGCTGAGGCTGGCGATTCGCAGCCCGGCGACGATCTCAGGGGTGGCGAGGGGGAGCTCGATTCGCCAGAGGATCTGCCGCTCGGTGAAGCCCATGCCCCGTGCCGCGTCCTTGGCCGATTCCGGCACGTTGTCGAGCCCGACCATCGTGTTGCGGTAGATGATCTGCAGGGTGTAGGCGGCGAGGACGATGATCGCGGTGTCGCGGCCGCGGCCGGTAATCGGCAGCAGCAGGAAGAAGAAGGCGATGCTGGGGATCGTGTAGAGGACACCGGTGCTCGCCAGGAGCGGCGGGCGCAGCCAGCGCGTGCGGTGGGCGAGGAGGGCGAGGATGAAGGCGACGGCGAAGCCCAGCAGCAGCGAGAAGACGACCAGTTCCAGGTGCTGCACCGTCGGCGTCCCATAGCGGTCGATGTTTTCCTGCGCCCAGTCCCAGCAGAAGAGGTGGCTGGTGCGCGCCTGACACGGCAGCGTCCCGGAGCTGCGTTCGTGGAAGAAGCCTTCGCCGACCTGACCCGCCGTGGCCAGCAGTGCCGGGTTAGTCATGCGGCCGCTCCACCGCGGAGTGCTCGTCGCTCTTCGCCTCCGGCGAGGCGAGGAACTCGGAGATGATCTCGACCGAGAGGACGCCGGTGATCTGGCCGCGGTGGTCGACCACTGGCGCGTACTGGGTCTCGTGCTGGAGCAGGTCGGCGAGCGCGTCGCGCATCACGTCGGCGAGCTCCAGCACCGGCCCCAGCGGCGAGTCGGCCTGCGCCGGCACCACGTCCCGCGCCAGGTCGCGCTCGCTGAGCCAGCCGAGCGGCCGCCGCTCGCTGTCGACCAGCAGCGGGTAGGGGACTTCGACGTCGGGCGAGTCGAGCTTGGCCCGCACCTCGGCGGTCGCCTGGCCGACGTGGGCGAGCGGCGCCTCCCAGAGGTTGATGTCGGCGACCCGCATCAGCGCCAGCCGCTTCAGTGCCCGGTCGGCGCCGACGAAGTCCTCGACGAACTCGTTGGCCGGCGCCATCAGCAGCTCCGCCGGGGTCGCGTACTGCTGGACCCGGCCACCCTCGCGCATGATCGCGATCCGGTCACCCATCTTGATCGCCTCGTCGATGTCGTGGGTGACGAAGAGGACGGTCTTGCGGATCTCCGCCTGCAGGCGGAGGAACTCGTTTTGTAGGCGCTCGCGGTTGATCGGGTCGATCGCGCCGAAGGGCTCGTCCATCAGCATCACCAGCGGGTTCGCCGCCAGCGCCCGGGCGACGCCGACGCGCTGCTGCTGGCCGCCGGAGAGCTGGGCCGGATAGCGGTCGCCGAGCTCGGGGTCGAGCCCGACCAGCTCCAGGAGCTCGGCGCTGCGCTCGCGGGTGCGGTCCTTCTTCCAGCCCAGCAGCTGCGGGACGGCGCCGATGTTCTCGTTGATCGTGCGGTGGGGGAAGAGGCCGATCTGCTGAATCACGTAGCCGATCTCCCGCCGCAGCTGCGCCGGCTCGCGCTCGCGGATGGAGCGGTCGCCGATCAGAATGTCGCCGGAGGTGATGTCGACGGTGCGGTTGACCATCCGCATCGCGGTCGTCTTGCCGCAGCCGGAGGGCCCGACGAGGACGCAGATCTCGCCCGCCGGCACCTCCAGGGTGAGGCCGTCGACCGCCGGCTCGCTCGCGCCCGGGTAGCGCTTCGTCGCCTCCTCGTAACGGACGGAGGAGGCTTCGGAGCTGGACGGGGACTGGGTTTCGCTGCCGGAGGCGCCGGACGGCATCGGGCCGAGCCTATACCCCGGCGGCCTCCTGGCTACTCATGTGGTGGGCGTGGGCCTGGCGGGCGTGGTGCTCGCACCCGTGGCTGCCACCGCGGCCGCGGCTGACCCAGAAGAGGGCGGCGAAGATCGCCAGGCCGAGGAGGTTGAGGAAGAGCTTGTAGTCGACCTCGATCGACCCGAAGACGTCCTCGCGGGTGGGGCGTGGGCCGGTCGGGATCAGGCCAGTGAGGCCGAAGAGCCCGTCGACGACGAGCGCCGCGATCACGATCGTGACGAACATCAGCGCGGTGATCCGCAGTGCGAAGGCGGTGCCGTAGTACTTGCGGTAGGCGAGCACGATTGGGATCACGATCAGGTCGGCGAAGAGAAAGGCGACGCCGCCGCCGAAGCTGATCCCACCCGACCACAGCACCGCCGCTAGCGGCACGTTGCCGACCGAGCAGACGAAGCTGAGGATGGCGATGATCGGGCCGACGATGACGTTCTCGATCGTCTGCACCAGGGGGGGCGCGTCGGTGACGAAGAGGAAGTTGAAGAAGTCGTTGCCGAGCAGGCCGATGAAGCCGGCGAGCAGGAAGCCGAGGCTGATCTCCTTCCAGAGCATCTGCCAGTCGCCGCGGAAGTTGCCGCCGACGCCGGCCCAGGCGGAGCGGGTGGTGAGGCGCTGGCGCCAGGAAACGGCCTCGCCCTCCTCGTCCTCGTCGCTGTGATGATGGTGGCCGGCTTGCGCCTGCTGGGCGTGGCGGCGCGCCTGCTCCTCCAGCCGGGGGGAGACGAAGGCGCGCAGCAGCACCGCCATCAGCGCGATCAGGACGATGCCGCCGACGAACTCGGCGAGGGTGAACTGCCAGCCCATCAGCACCCAGAGCACCAGCCCGAGCTCCCAGACCAGGTTGGTCGAGGCGAACTGGAAGGCGAGCGCGGTGACGGCGGAGGCGCCCTTCTGGAAGAGCGACTTGGCGATCGCGATCGCCGCACACGAGCAGGAGGAGGAGGCGGCGCCGAGCCCGGTCGCCTTGGCGACGGGGACGAAGCCCTCGCCGGAGAGCGCGCCTTCGATCCGTGCTCGCGGCACCCAGGCCTGGACGATCGCCGAGATCGCGAAGCCCAGCACCAGCGCCCACCAGACCTCGTAGGCCATCAGGAAGGACATTTCGAGCCCTTCCCAGATCTTGCCGAGCACGTCGCTCATCGGCTCACGAACCTCCCCAGCGCCGCCATCAGCTCATCGACCTTTTCCACCCGCTCGCCGCCCTCTGCTTCGACCACGCAATGGCGGGTGTGCTCGTCGATCAGCCCGAGGGCGACCTTGTCGAGCGCCGCCTGGACCGCGCCGATTTGGGTCAGCACGTCGATGCAGTAACGCTCCTCCTCGACCATCTTCGAGACCCCGCGTACCTGACCCTCGATCCGGGACAGCCGTTTCAACAGTTTGTCTTTGTCCTCCTGGTATCCGACCATGGGACGACCTTAGCAGATACCCCCTAGGGGTATATGTAGAGAGCCGAGAGAGGCCCTCTCCGGACAACAGCGGGGAGGGTCCGGAGAGGCCCTCTCTCGGTTCTTGTCGATGCGCTTAGAGGCCCAGGTGGCGGGCGCGCTCGGCTGCGCGGAGGACGATTTCGTTTAGCTCCGGCACTTCGCCGTTGCGCATGAAGAGCTGGCCGGCGACGACGGTGGTGTCGACGACGGC
>DASSNA010000228.1:0-5949 GCA_035688445.1 Solirubrobacterales bacterium
ATCTACCGCGAGATCGACAACCGGCTCGGCGAGGCAAATGCGCTCAAGTCGCTCGGCGACGCCGCCCGGATGCAGAGCCGCTACGAGGATGCGATCGGGCTCTATGAAGAGGCGCTGTCGATCAACCGCGAGATCGGCCGCCGCCTCGGTGAGGCAAACGCGCTCCAATCGCTCGGCGACGCCGCTGAGATGCAGGGCCGCTACGAGGATGCGATCGGGCTCTACGAAGAGGCGCTGCCGATCTACCGCGAGATCGGCAGCCGCCTCGGTGAGGCAAATGCGCTCCAATCGCTCGGCGACGCCGCCCGGATGCAGGGCCACTACGAGGACGCGATCAGGCTCTATGACGAGGCGCTGCCGATCTACCGCGAGATCGGCAGCCGGATCGGTGAGGCAAACGCGCTCAAGTCGCTCGGCGACGCCGCCCAGATACAGGGCCGCTACGAGGATGCGATCGGGCTCTATGACGAGGCGCTGCCGATCTACCGCGAGATCGGCGACAGGCTCGGCGAGGCAAATGCGCTCAACTCGCTCGGCGACGCCGCCCGGATGCAGTGCCGCTACGAGGATGCGATCGGGCTCTATGAAGAGGCGCTGCCGATCTACCGCGAGATCGGCAACCGGCTCGGCGAGGCAAATGCGCTGTATGGGAATGGTGAATCGCTTGCTGCAACCGGCTCTGCCTCTGCCACTGGGCTCCTAGAAGACGCAAAGCGTCTGTATGAAAGTCTCGGTCACAAGGAAGCCGCCGACGCAATACACGAGGCGATGGAACAACAGAAGAGGCTCGTGCCGTAGACCGCTTAGCGTCTGAACCAGCGCTGCTCGGCCCAGGCGGCGATGCGGGGCCAGAAGACGATCAGGGCAACCAGGGCTAGGGCGAGGAGGATTCCGGCCCAGCCGCCTTCGGCGACGCGGTGGAAGAGGTAGTGGCCGCCGAGGGCGAGGGGCACCTCGCCAGACTAGGGCTCAGCGACGCGGGCCGGCGTCGCAGGCATGCGACTTGCCCCAACCGGGGCCGCCGTTGCAGTAATCGTGGCCCTCGCCGCCGTAGAGCTGGTCCGGGGAGGGGCCGCCGTAGAGGCGGTCGTTGCCGGGGCCGCCGTGGCAGCCGTCCTCGCCTGGGCCCATGACGCAGACATCGTTGCCGGGGCCTCCCCAGCAACCGTCGCTGCCGGCGCCGTGGTGGCAATAGTCGTTGCCGGCGCCGCCGACGCAGTCGCTGTTGCGCTGGCCGGTGATGCAGATGTCGTTGTTGGGACCACCGACGCAACGGTTGCGGCGGGAGCCTTCGGAGTAGCAGGTGTCGCGCTCGCCGTTGCCGATGAACTTGTCCGAGCCGGCGCCGAGGTGGACCGTCAGCGGCACCGGTAGGCGCTTGTCGACCCGGACGAAATCGCCGGAGGGGCCCATGTCCACTTCGACGGCCGAGACGCCGCGCAGCGAGCAGACGGCGAGGCGGTGGCCGCGCTTGAAGCGGCAACCGCGCGGATGTTGATGGGCCATGTTCCCTTTAACCACGAGCCTGTGGCCATGGGGGATCAGGTTTAGGGTCGAGCCCGAGTGGGATCCGAAGATGACAATCAGGCCAGCGGTATTGGCGGCGGCCGGCAGCGCCAGCAGGGCAGCGGCGGCAAGCATGCCCGCCAAAAGTTGGCGGCGGAATGAGAATCGCATCGGCGACATCTTAATCATGTGCATCGGCTAATAAAGCGCAAACTTAAAAGAAACATTTGTTCTCTGGCTCGTGCTTCACAATTCATCGGCAAATTGCTGATTTTTCTTAGACACGGAGACGCCGAGGAAAATCACGGCGATGGCGACGCGGCCAGGCGCTTAACGGCAAAGGGCGAGCGCCAGGCGCAAATCGCCGGCCGAGCGCTGGCCGCAATGGGAGCTGAGATCGATACCTGTTTAGCCAGTCCCAAGGTGCGCGCCACCGACACCGCCAAGCTGGCCTGCGAGGCGCTATCGGTGGAACTTGAGACCGCGAACGAGCTCCGCGGCGGCGGCTTCGACTCATTCTCCCTCGCCGCCGGGCGGGGAGACGTCCTCCTCGTCGGCCACGAGCCCGACTTCTCCAGGGAGGTCGCCCGCCTCACCGGCGCCCGAGTGAAGCTGCGCAAGGGCGGCCTTGCGATCGTCGACGGCTCGACCCTGACGGCGCTGCTGCGCCCGCGCGATCTCGCTGCGCTCGCGGAAGGCAGCAACTAGGGCGCCGCCTCCTCGCTAAGAGGGAACAGCCACCAGTTCTGTGGCGATCTCCCCTGCCCAGTCCCGGATCTCGGCCCAGTCGCGGCGGTCGCGGTGCTCCCTGGGAGTCCCCTCAACCATCGCTTTCTCCATGAACCCGTGCGGCTCCGCCGGCAGACAGCCGCCGAAGACGACGTGGCCTCTGCCCCCCATCTCCTCGATCTTCTCGGCCAGCTTCGGCGGCTCCATCCAGTCCGGGTTGTCGTTGGCCGGATCGCCGACGGGGCCGGAGCTGAAAACCCAGAAGGGCACCTGACGCAGCGCCTTGCGGTACTTCTTGAGGAAATGCTTGGCGTCGCCGCGCCAGCGCTTCATGTAGACGGCGCTGCCGAGGACGACGGCGTCGTAGGGCTCGAGGCTGCAGACGCGGTCGACGGGCTCGAGATCGACATCGAGTCCAGAGCGGCGCAGCGTCGCCGCCACGGTCTCGGCGATCTCGGCGGTCGACCCCCGCTTGGAGGCGTAAGCGACAAGCACGGTCATTCGCCTCCGATTGTGCCGATTGCTGGACAAGGTGTCATCCGGACATTCCCCACAGAACTCTGCGGCACTCCCCGGTGCCTCCCTTATCGGGCAATCCCGCTACGTTGAGCCTCGCCCACTCGACGCAAGGAGGCAGCGATGCTCTCGTGGCTGGCCGGGAAGTTGATCGCCCACAACATGCGGAAGTTGAACGAAGGGGACCCCTCCCCAACGGTGCGGATGTACGCCGAGGACGTGCGGTTCAAATTCCCCGGCGACAGCTCCTTCGCCCCAGGAGCGCAGAACAAACGGGAGCTGACCGAATGGCTGCAGCGCTTCGCCACGCTCGGCCTGCAGATCTACCCGGACGAGGTCTCGCTGAAGGGATTCCCCTGGCGGCAGACCATCTGCGTCCGCGGCCACATCCACCTCGACGATCCCCAAGAGGGACGGGTCTACGACAACCGCTACGTAATCTGGGGCCACATGGCTTGGGGCAAGATGCGCGAGTACGAGGTCTACGAGGACACGGAGAAATCGAAAGCGCTCGACGCCTACCTGGTGCGCGCCGGAAAGGCCTGAGCCGTCCTAGGACCTGGCTCTTAGAGCACCAGCTCGAGGATCCCGCGCACGAGCAGCAGGACGCCGATCACTATCGCGACTTTCCCGGCTACCCGCACGCCGTTGCTAGCGATCCACCCGCGGAACCGGGTCACCGCGTCCTGGGTCCACTCGGGCGCGATCAGGTAGCCAACCAGCGGCAGCTCCAGCAGCGCCATCTGGGTCACGCAGAAGACGACCACCAGGAGGACGGCAGCTCCCGCCGTCGCGTCGAGGCGCGCGATTCGGTCGAGCCCGACGAGGTACGAAGCGCCGGGAAAGCTCAGCAGCACTCCCACGGCGAAGGTGACCCGGGCCGAGCCTCGCCCCAGCATCCGCTGCGGCCACGGCTCCTTCTTCTCCTTGCCCTCCTTGCGGCGGCGCCGGCGCTCTTTCAATGCATCCGCGCGGCCCGTCCGCAGGACTATCCCAACCGTCAACGCAATCGCCCCGAAGACGAGGTCCTCGGCCGGCGAGAGCGAGGCGCGGGCGGTGTTGACAGCGCCGCTGTCGTGCAGGGAGAAGACGATCAGCAGGCCCACCGAGATGCTCGTCAGATAGGCCCCGAGCAGGTAGCCGAGCATCAGCTTCTTCGTCTCCGGCAGCAGCATCATCACCGTCACCGCCGCCAATAGCGTCGGGTTCAGCATCGCCAGCAGCGCCAGCCCCAAGATCGTCCCTACATCGCCCACGCGGACATTCTCCCTGGGATACTCGGACGGCAGTGAGACAACGGGTCAGCCTTATCACCCTCGGCGTCGCCGATCTCGAGCGAGCGCGCCGCTTCTACGAAGCCCTCGGCTGGAGCACCGGCGCCGACCCCGGCGCCGACGTCGTCTTCTTCCAGGCCGGCGAGATGATCGTCGCGCTCTGGGACCGGGCGAAGCTGGCGGAGGACAGCTGCGTCGAGGACGGCGGCGGCTGGGGCGGCACCACCTTGGCGCTCAACTTCAGCTCCCCTGCCGAGGTCGACGCCGCGATCGAGGAGGCGCGCGCCGCTGGGGCGAAGATCGGCCGCGAGCCAGCCGAAACCTTCTGGGGTGGCTACAGCGGCGTCTTCATCGATCCCGACGGCCATCCCTGGGAGATCGCCCACAACCCGCACTGGACCGTGACCGAGGACGGCGGCACCCTCCTCAACTGACCGACTGGCCAGTCAACCAGTGTCGGCCCGTTCCCTGTAGCCTCCTCGCGACTTTTCACGACTCAAAGGAGAGGCGTAGCAATGGGACTTCTGGATGGAAAAGCCGCGATCGTCACCGGGTCGGCGCGCGGAATCGGGCGCGCGACCGCGGAGCTGTTCGTCAGCGAGGGCGCGAAGGTGCTGATCAACGACCTCGACGCCGACGTCGCTGAGCAGACCGCGAGTGAGATCAACGGCGAGACCGCAGTTTTCGCCGGCGACCTGACCAAGACCGGCGCCGCCGATGACCTGGTCAAGGCCGCCAACGACGCCTTCGGCGCCGTCGACATCGTCGTCAACAACGCCGGCTACACCTGGGACGGCGTCGCCCACAAGATGACCGACGAGCAGTTCCAGGCGATGCTGGACATCCACACGATCGTCCCCTTCCGGGTCGCCCGGGCGCTCGCCCCGACCTGGCGCGAGGCGGCGAAGGCCGAGCGCAACGAAGGCAAAGAGGTCTTCCGCAAGATCGTCAACACCTCCTCGACCTCGGGGATGATGGGCAACGCCGGCCAGGTCAACTACTCGGCCGCGAAGATGGGCGTCGTCGGGCTGACGAAAACCCTGGCCAAGGAGTGGGGTCAGTTCAAGATCAACGTCAACGCGGTGGCCTTCGGCTTCGTCGAAACCCGCCTCACCGGCGCCAAAGAGGCCGGCGAAGAGATGACCGCCCCCAGCGGCGAGAAGATCGAGCTCGGCATCCCCGAGCAGATGCGGGCGATGGCCTCGGCGATCATCCCGCTCGGCCGCCCGGCGACCCCGGAGGAGGCCTCAGGCCCGGTCCTCTTCCTCTGCTCGCCGCTCGCCGACTACATGCACGGCCAGGTGCTGAACGTGACCGGCGGCATGTTCGGAGGGATGTACACCTGAGCTCCCCGGCCTCAGAGCAAGGTTCGCGGCGCACGCCGCGCTACCTCGACCTGGCGGACCATGTCTGGCCCGCCACGCGCCGCTTCATGGGCGTCCACACGTTCCTCTACCAGAGGACGGGTGGGCGCCTCGGCCACACCATCCCCGGCGTGCCGGGCAAGATGCTCCTGCTCGACCACGTCGGAGCGAAGAGCGGCACCAAGCGGACCTCGCCGCTGCTCTACGTGCGCGACGGCGAGGACCTGGTCATCGTCGCCTCCAAAGGCGGCTTCCCCAAGCACCCGGCCTGGTACCACAACCTGATGGCCAACCCCGACACGACGGTCCAGGTCAAGGGCGAGGCGATTCCCGTCCACGCCCGGGTGGCAAAACCGGAGGAGCGCGACCGACTCTGGGCGCTGGCCGTCAAGGGGTACCACGGCTACGACGATTACGCCGCCCGCAGCAAGGGCCGCGAGATCCCGCTGGTCGTGCTCGAGCCGCGCTAGCTACTTCGGCTTGCGTTCCTCGGCGACCGGGTCGCCTGACTCGGTGGCGATCGCCTGCGGCGGCCACGGCCCGGCCCAGTTGTCGCGGGC
>DASSNA010000246.1:0-3567 GCA_035688445.1 Solirubrobacterales bacterium
ATGATCGGCGCCATTTTCACCGAGACCCGGCCCGAGAGGACCATCAGGTCGGCCTGGCGCGGCGCGGCGCGCCCCGCCTCGGCGCCGAAGCGGGCGATGTCGTAGCGAGCGGTGACGGCCGCCATCGGGATCCCCTCGATCGCGCAGCAGGCGAGGCCGAAGGTCAACGGGAAGATCGAGTTCGCCCGCGCTACGTTGAGCGTTTTCTCGAAGGTGGTGGTGAGGATGCGCTCTTCGACGTAGCGCTCGAGGTCCTCGCCCTCGAGGTCGCCGCGGAGCAGGTCGCGGGCGGCCAGCTGCTTCTCGCGCAGGGAGCGGCGCTCTACCTCCAATCCAGCGCCCCCTTCCGCCAGACGTAGACGTAGGCGACGAGCAGGAGGACGACGAAGGTGACGATCTCGCCGAGGACGAGCAGGCTGTCGGCCCCCTTCAGGATCACCCCGATCGGGTAGAGGAAGACGACCTCGATGTCGAAGAGGATGAAGAGCATCGCCACCAGGTAAAAGGTGACCCCGAAGCGCAGGCCCTTGGTCGGCTCGACCGGGATCCCGGACTCGTACGGCTCGCCTTGGCGGCGGCTGGAGGCGGTCGGCCGCTGCGGCTTCTTCGGGCCGACCAGGTGGTTGACCAGCGCGAAGAGGCCGCCGACGGTGAGGCCGAGGAAGGCGAAGACGAGGATCGGGAGATAGGTCTTGAGCACGGGGAGGTAGTTCGCGGGTGAAAGGCGCCCGCAGGGCAGGTACCCGCCTTCAGGCGCCGTAGCCCCTGTTATATACCGACTTTGTGACAACTTGCTACATAGTGCTTTTCCGCATCAGCAAGCCGAATCCCGACCCTTCTAGGAGGATTTAGGCCGTGGTCGGGCTCCACATCGCCGTCGGAGTGACGCTAATCGCGCTAAATGCGACCGCGGGCATCGTCGGCGGCGTCGCCTGGTACCGCGATTGCCCCTCGATCCCCTTCTGGTACCTACTCCGCGCGGCCCAGGTCTCGGTCTTCATCCAAGCCCTCCTCGGCGGCCTCCTCGTCGTCACTAACCACGAGCCGAAGGAAGGCCTCCACTACCTCTACGGCATCCTCCCCATCGTCGTCTCCTTCATCGCCGAGGGCGCCCGCGCCGACGCCGCCCACCGCGAGGTCGGCGAAACCGACTACGAGAACCTCCCCCCAGCCGACCAGGAATCCCTCGCCCTAGCCATCGTCCGCCGCGAGATGGGAATCATGGCCGTCAGCTGTGGCGTCATCTTCTTCCTGGCGCTCCGCGCCGCAGGAACCAGCGGACTCTGAGTAAACGAACCTGCGATTCGCCACCGGTGAGGTGGTCAATCGCAACCTCGATTCAATCGATGCGGAAGGCGGGGTGGTCGGGGGCGATTTGGCGGAGCTCGGCGTCGGATGAGTCGGGGCCGACGCCGCCGAAGAAGGCGCCGACCTCCCATTTCCACTTTTCGAGGTAGGCGCGGAGGAGGGGTACGCGCTGGTCCTCGGGCACCTCTTTGGCGGTGAACTCCTCGGTCCGGCGGCCGAGGACGAGGCGGCCGCCGCCGCTGACGCGCATGTTGCGCACCCACTGAGTGTTGCCCCGCGGCGCGACCAGGTAGCGGGCGCCCTTGAACTCGAGCAGGTTGACCGGCGTTCGCCGCCACTCGCCGCTCTTGCGCCCCTTCACTTCGAGCACCCGCGAGCCGGCGACGCTGAGACCCAGTCTCGTGGCCACGGCGACGAGGCGGTTGAAGACGTGCTTCGTGAACCAACCCGGCTCCTGGAAACGCGGCTGCTCGCTCACTGGGCGATTGTGGCAGGGGGGAGAGTTTGGTTCGCTGGAGCCTTAGACGTGCATGACTGTCTCACAACCATTAGCTACCATATGGCCCGTGACGCGCATCCAGACGTTGGTTCAGCTGACGAGCGACCTCCTGCGACGGCTCGACGAGCGGGCCGCGCGGGAGGGCCGCTCGCGCTCGGCCCTGATCCGGGATGCGATCGAGGCCTATCTCCACGACGAGGAGCGCGACCGGATTACCCGGGAAATCGTCGAAGGCTACGAAAGGTTTCCGCCGACCAAGGAGGAGATGGAAATCGCCGAAGCGAACGCCCGGGAAGCGGTCGAAGAAGAGCCATGGTGAAGCGCGGCGACATCTGCTGGATCGAGCTTCCCAATGAGAAGCGCCGCCCGGGTCTGGTGCTGACGCGAGAAGCAGCGATACCTGTAACGCGTCAAGCGGTCGTTGCTTGTCTGACTACGAAGATCCGAGGGATCCCGATCGAGGTTCGGCTCGATTCCGACGATGGACTTCCCCGCGAGTGCGTCGTCAACTTCGACAACCTCAGGACCGTCTCGTGCGCTTTGCTCAGCGAGCCGATCACGACTCTCTCCGGCCCCCGCATGCACGAGGTCTGCCGGGCCCTCGCCATCGCTACGGGTTGCGACTGACGCGCTTGACGCCCAGCGGCGTCAGCCCAGCGGCCGGTACTCGCCGCCGTGGAAGACCAGCGGGTCTCCCTCGGTTACTTCCAGCGCCCGCACTTCGCCGGTGACGATCACGTGGTCGCCGGCGGCGAGGACGTCGCGGAGGTCGCAGGCGATCCAGATCAGGGCGTCGTCGATGGCGGGGATGCCGTCGCGGTCGCTCCAGTCGACGCCGGTCCACTTCTCTGCCACCGGGGCCTTGGTGGCGAAGGCGCGGGCGATTGGCTCCTGGTCGGCGTGGAGGACGCTGATGCCGAAGCTGTCGGCGGCCTGGACGGCGAGCAGGGTACGAGAGCCGCGGTCGAGACAGGCGAGCATCATCATCGGCTCGATCGAGAGCGAGCAGACGGCGTTGGCGGTCGCTCCGGCGGGCCCGTCGGGGCCGGCTGCGGTGACGATCGTGACCCCGGTCGGAAGGCCGGCCATGGCGGCGCGGAAGCTGGCTGGATCGGGCGGCGGCATCGTCAGGAAGCGGGATCGGCTCAAGACAATATGATGCGCGCCGCATGCGCCTCGTGCTGGTCATCGGAATCCTCGCGGCCGCCGCCCTCGGTCTCTCGGCCTGCGGCTTCGGCAGCGAAGGTATCGCCGTCTCCAAGGATGACCCCAATCACGAAGGGGCCGAGCTCTTCGCCACCCACTGCTCCGGCTGCCACACGCTCAGCGCCGCCGGCACCCAGGGCAGCGGCAACCGCGGTGAGCGTACGCAAGGCCCTAACCTCAATCAGCGAACCGAGACGTATGAAGACGTGCTCTTTGCAATCCAGAACGGCGGCTTCTCCGGCGCGATCATGCCGCAGAACATCGTTGTGGGCGAAGAAGCCAACGCCGTCGCCAAATTCGTCGCCAAGTACGCGGGAGAAGACGCGGAATCCTCGCCGCGGCCCGGCCAGGAAGAAGAATCTCCCTGACGAGGCCTCCGGTCCCGCCGAGGCCCTCCGATGCTTGACCTGAAACTGATCCGCTCCGAGCCCGAGCGGGTCAAGGCCGCGCTGGCGCGCCGCGGCGCCGCCGAGCAGGTCGACCAGCTGCTGGCGCTCGACGCCCGCCGGCGAGCGCTCCTGCCCGAGGTCGAGAACGCCCAGGCGGAGCGGAAG
>DASSNA010000256.1:0-7027 GCA_035688445.1 Solirubrobacterales bacterium
GAGGAGGGGGCCTTCCCGCACATGCGGGCGTTGGAGGAGGGGGGCGAAGAAGAGGAGCGGCGGCTCTGTTACGTCGGCATCACCCGCGCCCGCAAACGCCTCTACATGACTTGGGCTCAGCACCGGCGGCTCTTCGGCCGCTCCGAGCACAACCTCCCCTCGCGTTTCGTCGACGAGCTCCCGGAGGAGCTGAGCGAGAAGCACTCCACCGCGGCGCACAGCCTCACCACCAGCTGGGCGACGCCGACGCTGGGGACGCCGCCGCCGGAGGCGGTCGAGCCGCGGCCGGCGCTGGACCTGCAGACGGGCGACGACATCGTCCACGCCAGCTTCGGCGACGGGGTCGTGACCGGAGTTGAAGGGGACGTGGTCGTCGTCCGCTTCGCCAGCGACGGTTCCGAGCGCACCTTGACCCTCGACTACGCGCCGATCAAGAAGGTGAGCCGGTGAGCGCTCGCGTGATCGACGGCAAAGCGGTGGCAGCGGCGGTGCGCGAGCGGGTCAAGGTTGACGTCGCCGCCTACACGGAGGAGACGGGACGGGTGCCGGGCCTGGCCACGGTGCTGGTCGGCGAGGACCCGGCCTCGCAGGTCTACGTCGGGATGAAGCGGCGCAACAGCGAGGAGGCCGGGATGCGCTCGATTCACCACGAACCCGACGCCTCGATCCGCGAGGAGGAGTTGCTGGGCCTGGTCCGCGAGTTAAACGAGGACGACGGGGTCGACGGCATCCTCGTGCAGCTGCCGCTCCCCGCTCATATCGACGAGGCCGCGATCGTCGCCGCGATCGATCCGAGGAAGGACGTCGATGGGCTGACCCCGATCAACGCTGGCCTGCTCGCTCACGGGGTCCCGGGGCTGGTGCCGTGCACGCCGAGCGGGGTGATGGAGCTGCTGCGGCACGAGGGGGTCGAGCTGGAGGGGGCCGAGGCGGTCGTGGTCGGACGCTCGAAGCTGGTCGGGGTGCCGGTGGCGCGCCTGCTGCTCGCAGCCAACGCGACCGTGACCACTTGCCACTCGCGCACCCGTGACCTCGACGCGGTCTGCCGCCGCGCCGACGTGCTCGTCGCCGCGGTCGGGGTGCCGCGCCTGCTCGGCGCCGCGGCAGTCAAACCCGGGGCGGTGGTGATCGATGTCGGCGTCAACCGGCTCGAGGAGGGGCTGGTCGGCGATGTCGACTACGAGGCCGCAGCCGAGGTTGCCGCCGCGATCACGCCCGTCCCCGGCGGCGTGGGACCGATGACGATCGCGATGTTGTTGGCAAACACCTTGCAAGCAGCGAGAATGCGGACCACCTGAGACAAGGTTTTCTGGGGTTAGCCTCGTATACCGTCAGGACTGGCTACGAAGGAGGATCGGATGGACGTCAACAGGCTGAGTACGGGGGAGAAGATCGCCGGCGCATCTGGCGTCCTGCTCTTCATCTTCATGTTCTTCGACTGGTTCACCGCCAGTGCTTCCAACGGCCTCTTCAGCGTCAGCGTCGGCGGCAGCGCCTGGGACGCGCTGGAAGTGATTCCGATCATCCTCATGATCGCGATCGTTGCCGCGGTCGGGGTGGCGGTAATCCGCCTCACCGACGCGGTGTTTGAGCCGGCGATCTCGATGAACGCGGTGGTCGCGGTCCTCGGTGCGATCTCCGTCCTGCTGATCCTCTACCGGATCATCTCGCCGCCGGACTCCGGCATTTCGGAGATCAGCGTCGACCCCGCGGTCGGAATCTTCCTCGGCCTGATCGCTGCGGCGGGCATCACCTTCGGTGGCTACCGGGCGATGCAGGAAGAAGGCGTCACCTTCGGCGACGTCGGCGACCGCCTCGGCGGCGGCGGACGCGGACCCGGAGGTCCCGGCCCCGGTGGCACTGGCGGATCGGGTGGCACCGGTGCGACGCCCCCGCCGCCACCACCACCCCAGCAACAGCCACCCGCTACGCCCCCGCCGCCACCTTCTCCGCCCCCGCCGAGTAGCTGACGCCACCATCGCCCGCCACATGGCGGGCGATTTGCTTTGAGAAAGCGATGATGGTCATCATCGGATTGACTCCGACGGCAGTAGGGAAGAGCGAGGCGTCGGCGACGTAGAGGCCGCGGGTGCCGTAGACGGAGCCGTCCGCGGCGCAGACTCCCTCGCGCGGGTCGGCGGCGATGCGGGCGGTTCCCATCGGGTGGAAGGCCTCCAGCCGCAGCTCCGAGGCCTTCAGCCTGGTCGCTTCGAACTGCGGTAGGTCGCCGGGCTTCAGCACCCCGATCCGGGTGATGTTCGGGTAGACCTCGGTGGCGCCGGCGGCGAAGTGGACTTCGGCGGCGCGGGCGATCCCGAAGGCGACCCGGTCGGCGTCGTCGCGGGTGAGCTTGTAGGAGGCGCGGATCGCGCCGCCGTTGGCAAGCCCGACCCGGCCGGAGGAAGCATCGGTGATCTGGACGCCGATCGAGCCGATCTGGCCGAACCCGAGCAGCGCCCGCTGGTGCTCGCGGCCGGCGCCCATCAGCCAGGCGCCGCCGAAGGCGAGCGGGGTGAAGGTCGCCTCCAGCAGCACGCCGCGCGGCTCCCACTCATCGACGTAGAAGCTCTGCATCACTCCCTCCCAGCCGCGCACCTCCTCCTCGTAGCGGCCGCCGACCCAGCAGGCGGGGTGGATGTGGAGGTTGCGGCCCACCTGGGATCCGCCGAGGCCGGAGCGCAGCAGCAGCTCCGGCGTGCCGAGGGCCCCGCCAGCGGCGATCACCGCCCGGCGTGCCCGCACCGTGAAGGGTCGGCTGCGGCCCTGGGCGTCCTGGATCGCACAGGCAAGCCCGACCGCGCGCCCGTCCTCGACCAGCACCCGTTGTGCTTCGACCCGCGCCCGCACCCGGGCGCCGGCGGCGACGGCGCGGGGGAGATAGCTGACGTGCATGCCCCGCTTGGCGTCGATCGCGCAGCCGTAGGGGCAGGAGCTGCACTGGACGCAGCTGCCGGCGTTGCGGGAGATTGGCGCGGCGCTGACGCCGAGCGCCGCCGCGCCCTCCATCGCCAACTGGCCGTTGCGGCCCATCCGCTCCGGGTCGAGCTGGGTGACCCGCAGGAACTTCTCCGCCTCGGCGTAGTCCTCGTCGAGCTCTCCGGCCCAGGCGACGCCGTACTGTGTCCGCCAGTTCTCCAGTACCGGCTCAGGGGCGCGGAAGCAGGTGCCGGAGTTGATTACGGTGGTGCCGCCGACCGTTTTCGCCACCGGCACCGGGATCGCCGGCCGCCCCTCGGCGATCGTCAGGCCGGCGTCACGGTAGAGCTCGGCGATCGCGTCGAGACGGCCCGCCGGGTAGTTGTCGCGGTTGTGATGGCCGCCCGCCTCTAGCACCAACACGTCGAGGCCGGCTTCGGCCAGAGCCGCCGCCGCGACCGCGCCACCGGCGCCGGAGCCGACGATCGCGACGTCGCATTCCTCGCCCTCGCCTCGCGCTTCGGTGTCGCCCAGCGATCCCGCCGGCTCCGGCAGCGAGTCGTCGGCGAGGGCGCAACTGGTCACGGTGCCGATCTTCGCTTCCACCTCCGGCACCACCGCGTAGCCCAGTCCCGAGAGGATCTTCGCCAGCAGCAGCAGGTCGTGGTGGAGGGAGAGGCGCGAGCGCTCGAGCCGGCAAAGGAAGTCCTCGGCGGCCTCCGGGTCGAGGCGGCTGAAGCGCCAGGGGAAGGGCAGCCACTCGAAGGCCCGCAGTCCCAGCCGCAGTCCCAGCAGGGTGCGCGGCGAGATCGAGCGTAGGAACTCGGCCACCGGCCCGGAGACGTCGACGTCGCGCTCCGCCGCCGGCAGCCCGTCGATGCCCGGCGCCATCGCCGCGCAGATCGCGCTCAGGGTGCGCTGCTCAGCGGCCGAGAGCCCTGGCGAGCGCTGTCAACCGGGGGCGGCGGGGCGGCCGACCCGGCCGGCCAGCGCCCAGAGCCAGAGCGAGAGAATCGCGAGGAAGCCGTCGACGAGGAAGTTCAGCAGGTAGATGAAGACCTGCCCGTCGATGATGAAGAAGGCGAGTGAGCCGAGCGAGGAGGCGGTCTTGCCGGCGGCGAGGACGAGCAGCAGCGGCCGGTAGCGGACGACGTCGGCCTGGGCGACGAGGCAGATCCCGGTAATCACCACCATGTAGGCGAAGGCGAGCGCCAGCCAGAGGTCCTCCTGCGTGTGCGGGGCGCGGTTGTGGTTGCCGAACCATTCGCCGACGTCGGAGATCACGTCGAGAACGCCGCTCGGCACTGCGATGAAGAGGATGCCGACGACCGCGAAGCTGACCGCGAGCAGGCGCAGATTGAAGACGACGAATCTCTCGGCGCGCGGTCCCTGCATCGCCCGGGACTCTAACTGGCTGGGCAGCCAGTCGCCAGCCTCTTAGAATCCCCCGCCGATGATCGAGCGCGAGCAGGTACTCCACGTCGCCAAACTGGCCCGGTTGCGCCTCTCCGACGAGGAAGTCGAGCGGATGGTCGGCGAGCTCTCGGGCATCCTCGGGCACGTCGACCGGATTGGGAATCTGGATCTGGAGGGGGTCGAGCCGACTTCGCACGTGGTGGCGCTGGAGAACGTGTTGCGCCCGGACGACGTCCCCTGGCAGAGCCTGCCCCGCGACGCTGCCCTGGCCTCGGCGCCCGAACCCTACGAGGGCGCCTTCCGCGTTCCCTCACCGCAGGCCGAATGAGCGCCGACATCCTCGACCTGACGGTCCTCGAGGCCCACGAGGCCAAAGTGGCCGGCGAGCTCTCGGCGCAGGAGCACGTTGACGCCTGGTTCGAGGCAGCCGGCTCCGACGAGCTGAACGCCTACCTCTGGCGCAACGACCGCGGCGCCGAAGCCGCTGCGATCGCGGTGGAGCAAGATTGGAACGCGCCGATCGCGGTCAAGGACATTTTCTGCACCGAGGGGGTGCCGACGACGGCCGCCTCGCGGATCCTCGAGGGCTACCGCCCGCCCTACACGGCAACCGCGGTGCGCCAGCTGATTGCGGCCGGCTTGCCGATCCTCGGCAAGACCAACATGGACGAGTTCGCGATGGGCTCCTCGAACGAGAACTCCGCCTACGGGCCGGTGCTGAATCCGTGGGACCGCGAGCGCGTCCCCGGCGGCTCTTCGGGCGGCTCGGCGGCGGTCGTCGCCGGAGGCCTGGCGCCGTGGGCGATCGGCACCGATACCGGCGGCTCGATCCACCAGCCCGCCGCCTTTTGCGGCATCGTCGGCCTCAAGCCGACCTACGGCGCGATCTCCCGCTACGGGATGATCGCCTTCGCCTCCTCGCTCGACCAGTGCGGCCCACTGACCCGCACCGTCAGCGACGCCGCTCTCCTGCTGGCGATGTTGCAGGGGCGCGACCCGCTCGACTCGACCTCGGTCGGGATCGAGGGCGGTGTCTCCCTGCCCGACCGCGAGGACCTCTCTGGTCTGCGTTTTGGCGTCCCCGCCGAGCTCGCCCGCGACTCCGTCGATGCCGGCGTGCGCGAGGTCTTCGAGCAGACGCTGGCAAAGATCGAGGCGCTCGGCGGCGAGATCGCCGAGGTCTCGCTGCCGAACGCCGAGCACGGCATCTCCGCCTACTACGTGATCGCTCCGGCCGAGGCCTCTTCCAACCTCGCCCGCTACGACGGCGTCCGCTACGGGATGCGCGCCGGCGGCGAGGGCGATCTGATCGAGATGTACGAGACGACCCGCTCGCAGGGCTTCGGCGCCGAGGTGAAGCGGCGGATCATGCTCGGCACCTACGCGCTCTCCTCCGGCTATTACGACGCCTACTACGGCCAGGCGCAGAAGGTCAGGACGCGGATCGCCCAGGACTTCAGCGGCGCCTTCGAGGCGGTCGACTTCGTCGTCACCCCGACCGCGCCCTCGGTTGCCTTCAAACTGGGGGAGAAGACGGACGACCCGCTGGCGATGTATCTCAATGACTTCTTCACGGTGCCGATGAGCCTCGCCGGCATCCCGGCGATCTCGATCCCGGCAGGCCTCGCCGAGCCGGAGGGTGGCGGCCCGCAGCTGCCGGTCGGCTTCCAGATCGCCGCCCCCGCCTTCGCCGAGCAGCGCCTTCTCGACGCCGCCTACGCGCTCGAGCAGGGGATCGGCTTCGACGCCCGCCCGAGAGGCGCCGATGGCTGAGCTCGAGGCGGTAATCGGGCTGGAGATCCACGTCCAGCTGGCGACGAAGTCGAAGATGTTCTGCGGCTGTGAACTCTCCTTCGGCGACGAGCCGAACGTCCACACCTGCCCGATCTGCCTTGCCCACCCCGGCGTCCTGCCGGTGCCCAACGAGCAGGCGATCCGCTACGCGCTGCAGATCGGCCTCGCCCTCGGATGCGAGATCGCCCCGCACTCGATCTTCCACCGCAAGAACTACTTCTATCCCGACAGCCCGAAGGCCTACCAGATCAGCCAGTACGACATCCCGATTTGCGGCGCGGGCCGGCTGGGCGAGGTCCGCATCCACCGAGCCCACCTCGAGGAGGACGCGGCGAAGATGGTCCACGTCGGCGAATCGGGGCGGATCCACGGCTCCGGCGCCTCGCTGGTCGACTTCAACCGCGGCGGCACGCCGCTGGTTGAGATCGTCACCGAGCCGGACCTGCGCGACGCCGCCGAAGCGGCCGAGTGGGCGCGCCTCCTGCGCGAGACGGTCCGGCAGCTCAATGTCTCCAACGTCAACATGGAGGAGGGGAGCCTGCGGGTCGACGCCAACGTCTCGGTGCGGCCGGCCGGCAGCGAGGAGCTCGGGACCAAGACCGAGCTGAAGAACATGAACAGCTTCCGCTTCCTGCAGCGGGGGATCGAGGCCGAGCTGGCGCGCCAGCGCGAGCTGATCTCCTCGGGCGGAACCGTCACTCAGGAGACCCTCCACTTCGACCCCGCCAGCGGCACCCTGACCCCGCTGCGCTCGAAGGAGGAGGCGCACGACTACCGCTACTTCCCCGAGCCCGACCTGGTGCCGCTGGCTCCCAGCCTCGAGCAGATCGAGGAGGTCCGAGCCTCGCTGCCGGAGCTGCCGGGCGCGCGCCGGGACCGCTTCATGTCGGAGCTCGGTCTG
>DASSNA010000257.1:0-6887 GCA_035688445.1 Solirubrobacterales bacterium
TTGATCGCGTACGAGGCGGCGAGCCGCCGGAAGAGGGGCCGGCGTAGGGGATCGGTGAGGCGTGGCTTAGGCATATCTGGCCGGGCGTATTACCCGATTTCTGCACAACTTTTCCTGCAGATGCACAAGTTTCCGACAAGCTGTGCTACAAAGTGACCAGCAAATAAGAAGTTTCCACGATGCAGCGCACAACGTTGCGGGCTTCAACGAATAAGGAAGGGGCAGAAAACATGGGCTTTCGTCACTAGGAATTCCTCCGCAGACCATTTGACCAAACGGTCTGCACCAATCTTCTGAAGGGCGCCTCGGATGGGGGCGCCCTTCGCTTTTTTCGAGGTTGAAGCTTCCCCCCCTGCGCGGGCTCAGGCACCCGACCGGACAAGAATCCGATTTTGGGCGAATTTGGCCATGCGGCTAAAGGTCCTTGCCGATCCCCCCATACCAGTCTAATTTTGGAGTCCCAAACAAATGGGACGCGCCACCGGGCACCCCTCAAACGCAGGGAAAAGGAATAAGCCCGTGAAGAAGTAGGCGGATCTCCCGGACCCCCCAGTTCACGAGCTCTCAAAACTAGACAGATGGCCCAGACCCGCCCTACCCGGACCGCGATCGCGGTCATGCTCGGTGCCCTGGCGCTGACGGCTGCCGCCGCGGTCTGGCGCGCGCCCGCGTGTAACTGGGATCTCCCGTTCTTCGGCGTCCTCCTCGCCTTCTCCGTCTTCAGCGACCTCACCGCCGTCTCGACCGAATCGAAACTGAAGATCTCTGGCAGCTTCCTGGCGCTGGTGGTCGCGATGGTCTTCCTCGGCGGCACCCCGGCGGCGCTAATCGGGGTCGCGACCATCCTCACCGGCTGGCTGCGCTGGCGCGACGAATGGCATTACCTGCTCGACAACATCCTCACCTACGCGCTCTTCCCCTTGCTCGGCGGGATCATCTTCAACGAGGGGGTCGACGCGCTCGGTCTCACGGCCAGCGACCCCACCTTCTACCTCTGCGTCTTCGCCCTCTTCCAGTTCGCCCTCGCGATCAACTTCTTGATGATCGCCAGCTACGGCTGCTACGTCGAGCGATCCTCCTTCTCGACCAAGCTGAAAGTGCTGCCGCCGGTCCTGCCCTCGGAGTTCGCGAGCGCGATGCTGGCCGTCGCCGTCGCCTTCATCTACCACCAGATCGGGATCTCGGCGATTGCCCTCTTCGGCGTCGTCCTCGTCACCTTCCAGTACCTGCTCGGGCAGCTGCTGCTGTCCCAGCAGCGGGCACACGAGCTGGAGGTGCGCAGCAAACAGCTGGCGAGCTTCCAGGTCGGGATGTTGAGCGCGATGCTGCGCACCCTCGACTTGCGCGACCAGATGACCGCCCGCCACAGCGCCGCGGTGGCTCGCTACTCGCGGGCGATCGCCCAACGCGCGGGCTACTCGCGCCGCGAGGAGGAGCTCGTCCACATCGCCGCGCTGCTGCACGACATCGGCAAGTTCATCCTCCCCGACCGCATCCTTAAGGCCAACGTGCCGCTCACCGACGAGGACTGGATGCTGATCAAGCGCCACCCCCAGCAGGGCGCCCGCGTCGTCTCCTCGCTCGACGGCTACGGACCGGTGGCGGAGATCATCCTCGCCCACCACGAGCGGATCGACGGCAAAGGCTATCCGCGGGGTCTGGCTGGGGACGAAATCCCCGAGTTGGCGCGGATCATCTCCGTCGCCGACACCTACGACGTGATGACCGCGCGCGACTCCTACCGGACGCCGATGTCGAGCTACGACGCGATCGTCGAGCTCCGCCGCGTCGCCGGCAAACAGCTCGACGCCCGCTTCGTCGAGATCTTCATCGAGCTGCTCGAGGGCAAAGACGTCTCCTTCCAGCACGGCGAGGCCGCCGACTTCGAGAAAGAGCTGGCGCTGGAGGCGCGGATCGAAGAGACCGCCAGCCCCGGCGGCGAGGCGAACCGCTTCCAGGTCGGCGTCGGCGGCTGACCGACCTGCAGCAACCCCGGTAGCGTTGCGCGCGCATGCGTGCGGTTACTTTCCAGGCACCCGAGCAGGTGCGGGTCGAGGAGAAGGACGATCCCCAGGTCGTCGCGGCCGACGATGCGCTGGTGCGGGTCGAGGCGAGCGGCATCTGCGGCTCCGACCTCCACATCTACCACGGGCGGGTCCCGGTCGAGCCGGGCTTCACGATCGGCCACGAGTTCGTCGGCACCGTCGTCGAGGCGGGTGAGGGCGTCGAACGGGTTGCGGTCGGCGACCGCGTCCTCGGCACCTTCCACACGGCTTGCGCCACCTGCGCATCTTGCCTGCGCGGCGACTACCACCGCTGCCGCAACGGCCAGACCTTCGGCCACGGTGCCCACCTCGGCAACCTGCAGGGGGCCCAGGCGGAGCTGTTGCTGGTGCCGCGGGCGAACCTGACCCTGCGGCGGGTGCCGGAGGGGATGTCGGCCGACGTCGCCCTCTTCGCCGGCGACGTGATGGGGACTGGCTACCACGCCGTCGCCCACGCCGAGATGAAGGCCGGGGACACGGTCGCGGTGCTGGGCCTGGGGCCGGTCGGCCTCTGCGCGGTGCAGGCGGCGGTGGCAGGAGGCGCGGTTGAGGTCTTCGCGGTCGACACGGTGGAGGAGCGGTTGGAGATGGCGGAGCGCTTTGGCGCCACGCCGCTGCACCTAACCGAGGCGGACCCGAAGAAGGCGGTCCGCGCCGCTACCGAAGGGCTCGGCGTCGACGTGGTCGTCGACGCCGTCGGCGACCCGGGGCCGCTGGCGCTGGCGGTCAGCCTCGCCCGCGACGCCGGCACTGTCTCCGGGATTGGCGCCTACGCCGGCAAGGGCGAGGTGCCGCTTGGCCTCGCCTGGCTGAAGGGGCTGCAACTGCGGCTCGGCCTCGCCAACGTGATCGCCCACGTCGACCGCGTCCTCGCCCTGATGGAGGCCGGCAAGCTCGACCCCACTCCGCTCGTCACCCACCACATGCCGCTCGACCAAGCGAGCGAGGCCTACGGGATCTACGACCGGCGCGAAGCGCTGAAGATCGTGCTGACTCCATAGCTGTTTCAGTTGACTCGCACAGTGGGGAGGGGTTACTGTGCGAGGTGATGGCACAGTTGGAGCAGACGCCGTTTCGGATCGATCCGAATGATGAGCTCCCCGTTGGGTTGCAGCTGAGCTGGCGGCTGCGGGCGCTGATTCAGACCGGCGAGCTCTCGGCGGGGGAGCGGTTGCCGAGTTTTCGACGCCTTGCCGAGTGGGCGGGGGTGAACGTCGGCACCGTTCGCGCCGTCTATGAAGGGCTGGAGGAGGACGGGCTCGTCATCACCCACCACGGCCAGGGGACCTTTGTTGCCGATGAGGTCAAAGCGGCGCCGCAGCTCGAGGAGATTGCATCGGAAGCTCTGCGGCGGGCAGGCGAAGCCGGCATCCGGCCCCGTGACCTCGCGGTTGTGGCGATGGCCTGCGTCGGGCTGCCGGAAGAGGAAAGCGAGGTGCTCGAGGTCCGCCAGGAGCTGCGCCGGCAGATCGCCCGCCTCGAGGCCGAGCTCGCCGGCTACACCCGCCATCTCCAGGCTGGTCTGCCGACCGCGCCGCGCCGCGCCGTCCCCCACGTTGCCGGGGTCGGGGAGCTGGAGGAGACCCGCGACACCCTGATCGCGCAGCTGGCGGCGGCAAAGCGGGAGAGCGAAGAGGAGGTCGAGCGGCGGACCCACAGCCGCGGACCGCTCGGAAGGGCGATGAGCCGGTGGCGAGCCGAGCGCTAGAGCGGGGGGTCCTCCCCCTAAGAGCGGCGTTCGAGCAGGTGGGGGTGATGATGATCCTCACCGTGCGGACGGTGATCTCCGCGGTGAGGTCTCCCTACCCCTACGGAGAGGAGCTCGTTTGGCAGTTCCTCTTCGTGCTGAGGCTCTCCTGGTTCCCGCTAATCGTCTCGACCTTCGCCCTCAACTTTGGCGCCCCGGGGCTGCAGGCAGCCGGGATCCTCTCCCTGTTCGGCGCCCTCGACCGCCTCGGCGGTTTCTTCGTCGTGATCGCGATCCGCTGGATCGGCCCGCTGGTCACCGCGGTGGTGGTGGCGGGTGTGGCCGGCACCGCGATCACCGCCGACCTCGGTGCCCGCAAAATCCGCGAGGAGCTCGACGCCCTGCAGGTGCTCGGCGTCGACCCGGTCAAGAACCTGGTGGTGCCGCGTTTCCTGGCGCTGATGGTCGTCACTGCCCTGCTCGACATCTTCGCGATCGTCATGGGCCTTAGCGCCGGCATCGCCGCCGAGCTGCTCTACCACCAGTCGCTCGGCGGCTTCTTCGCGACGCTCTTCACCAACGCCACGATCACCGACCTCTGGTCCTCGGTCCTGATGTGCACGATGTTCGGGGCGATCGTCGCCGTTGTCTGCTCCTACAAGGGGATGTCAGCGTCCGGCGGGGCTGCCGGCGTCGGCCGCGCCGTCAACCAGGCGGTGGTGATCGCCCTGGTTACGGTCTTCTTCTTCCAGTTCGTCGTCAGCTCGGTCATCTTCGCCACCAACCCCGAACTGCAGGCGGTTCGATGAACGCCTGGCTCGAAGTTCCGCGGGGCTGGCTCGACGCCTTCGGCGAGATCGGCCGCTTCGGCACCCAGGTCATGGGACAGGTCTACTCGGGCCGGGCGTTCAAATTCTTCGGTGAGAGCCTGCGCCAGGCGGGCATCCTGATCTTCGGCTCGGCCCTGATCATCTGGGCCTTCGTCTTCATCCTCGGCCTCCAGTGCGGTCTCCAGGGGGCTTACTTCAACCGTTCGATCGGCGCCCCGTCGCTGGCCGGTGTGTTCTCGGCCTACTGCGATCTGCGCGAGGGGCTGCCGTACGCCTTCGGCTACATCCTCGCGGCCAAGGTCGGGACCGGCATCGTCGCCGAGATCGGCGCGATGCGGATCTCCGACGAGATCGACGCCCTCGAAGTGATGGGGATCCAGCCGATCACGTTCCTCTGCGCGACCCGCTTGTTGGGGGCATGGATCGCGATCCCGTTTCTCTACTTGGTCGGGATCGGGGTGGGCTACGCCGCCAGCTACCTCTCGGTGGTGCAGCAGGTCGGTGACGTCTCCTCAGGCGGCTATTTGCTGCTCTTCTGGATGTACCAGAGCCCGCCGGACGTGCTCTTCAGCTTGATAAAGGCGATGGTGATGGCGACCGTGATCGTGCTGGTCGGCTGCTACTACGGCTACACCGCCTCCGGCGGCCCGATCGGGGTTGGCACCGCCACCGCCAAGTCGATGGTCTTCAACGTCGTCGCCGTCCACATTCTCGGCATGCTCGGCACGGTGGTCTTCTGGGGCTCAAACCCCCGCGCCCCGATCGGCGGCTAGCCGGGTGCAAGGATGTGGAGGTGCCCGACCTCCAGGACAGGGTGATCGCGATTGCCGGCGTCGGCGGCGGGTTGGGGCCGCCGGTGGCGCGGCGGCTGGCCGAGGCCGGAGCGACCGTCGCCGGGACCGACCGCAGCGAGGAGACGCTCGAGGCGCTGGGGGCCGAACTCGGCCTCCCAACCGAGCGCTGGGATGGGCGCGCGGTCGACCTGCTCGACGAGGGGGAGACGCGCGGCTGGTGCGAGGCGCTGGTTGAGCGCTTCGGCCGCGTCGACGGCCTCGTCCATCTGGTCGGCGGCTGGCGAGGTGGGCAGCCGCTGCACGAAGCGCCGCTAGAGGACTGGGATCTGCTGCATGACCTCCTCATCCGCACGGTCCAGCACACCAGTCGCGCCTTCCACGATCAGCTCGCCGCCAGCAGCCGCGGTCGTTTCGTCCTTGTCTCGGCCAAGCAGGCGCAGGCGCCGAGCAACACCAGCGCTGCCTACGCTGCCGGCAAGGCGGCCGCGGAGGCCTGGACGCTCGCCCTCGCCGACGGCTTCGCTCCCGGCGGCGCCACCGCCAACATCATCGTCGTCGAGGCGATCCTGACTCCACGGATGCGCGAGGAGAGCCCGGCGCAGGATTTCCCGACTTTCACCCCCGCCGAGGACATCGCCGAGGCGATCGCATTCCTTTGTTCGGATGCGGCCGAGAAGATGAACGGTCAGCGTTTCCCGCTTACGATGAACAGATGAGTCCCAAGGCCCGCACTACACCAGACGGCAAGATGACGATCGGGGAGCTGGCGCGGCGAACCGGGATGACGATCCGCAACATCCGCGCCCACCAGACCCGCGGCATCCTGCCGCCCCCCGAGGTCCACGGCCGCACCGGCTACTACACCGAGGACCACGTCGCGCGGATCGAACTGACGCGGGAAATGCAGGCGGAGGGGCTCAACCTCGAGGCGATCCGCCGGGTCCTGGAGAGCAGCGAGGGCTCCTCCCGCGAGATCATCGACTTCGCCCGTGCCGTCCGCGCCCCCTTCGAGGACGAGACGCCGGAAATCTTTGAGGAAAAAGAGCTGGCGGCCGCCTGGGGAGCGGAAGAATTCGACCCGAAGCTGATCGCCCGGATCGAGCGAGTGGGGATCATGCGCCTATTTCCCGACGGCAAAGCCGAGGTGCTGAGCCCGCGTCTGCAGCGCGCCGGCGCCGCCCTGATCGAGCTCGGCGTCTCCCCACAGGCCGCCGTCGAAACCGCCGAGACGCTGCGCGGCCATTCGGAGGGTGTCGCCAGGACCTTCGTCGAGCTCTTCGTCAGGGAGATCTGGGAGCCGTTCGACAAAGCCGGCCGGCCCGACGCGGACTGGCCGAAGGTGCGCGAGGCGCTCGACCGCATGCGCCCTCTCGCCTCCGACGCGTTGCTGGCGATGTTCCAGATCACGATGGGCGAGTCGACCGAGAAAGCCGGCGAACGGACCCTCCAGGGCGAGGTCGAGCCTGCTAGCCGGCGATCGTGAAGCGCAGCTTCACCGGCTTCGACTGGTTGGCCGAGCCGTCGCTTGCCC
>DASSNA010000286.1:0-2162 GCA_035688445.1 Solirubrobacterales bacterium
ATGATCGAGTCGGTCAACCGCCCGACCCTCGTCCTGTCGCACAACAAGATCCTCGCCGCCCAGCTCTTCCAGGAGTTCCGCAGCTTCTTCCCCCACAACGCCGTCGAGTACTTCGTCTCCTACTACGACTACTACCAGCCCGAGGCCTACGTGCCGGCGACCGATACCTACATCGAGAAGGAGACCAGCATCAACGAGGAGATCGACCGCCTCCGCCTGCGCGCCACCAAGGCGCTCTTCGAGCGCCGCGACGTGGTGATCGTGGCCTCGGTCTCCTGCATCTACGGCCTCGGCTCGCCCGAGGCGTTCTTCGGCATGCTGCAGTTCTTCACCCGCGGCGAATCGGAAGGCATGGACGTCGCCCTCCAGCGCCTGGTCGGCATGCAGTACCAGCGCACCCAGCTCGACCTCTACCATGGCAGCTTCCGGGTCCGGGGGGACGTGCTCGAGATCCTCCCCGCCTACGAGGACGCCGGCATCCGCGTCGAGTACTTCGGCGACGAGATTGAGCGCATCACCCGCTTCGACCCCCTGCGCGGCGAGGCCTACCAGGAGGTCGAGCGCATCGCGGTCTACCCCAAGACGCACTACGTCACCCCCAAGGAGCGCCTGGAGCTCGCCGTCGAGGGCATCCAGGTCGAGCTTGGCCAACGCCTGGCCGTGCTCGAGGCCGAGGGGAAGTACCTGGAGCGCCAGCGTCTCGAGCAGCGCACCCGCTTCGACCTCGAGATGCTCCGGGAGATCGGCTACTGCCACGGCATCGAGAACTACTCGCGCCACCTCTCCGGCCGCGCCCCGGGGGAGCCGCCGCCGACCCTCTTCGACTACTTCCCCGACGACTTCCTCTTAGTCGTCGACGAGAGCCACCAGACCCTGCCGCAGGTGCGCGGCATGTACCACGGCGACCGCTCGCGCAAGCAGACCCTGGTCGACTTCGGCTTCCGCCTCCCCTCGGCGCTCGACAACCGGCCGCTCACCTGGGAGGAGTTCGACGCCCGCATGGGGCAGCGCCTCTACGTCTCGGCGACGCCGGCCGACTGGGAGCTGCAGAGGACCGGCGGTGTCGTCGTCGAGCAGGTGATCCGCCCGACCGGGCTCCTCGACCCGGTGATCGAGATCCGCCCGGCCAAGGGGCAGGTGGACGACCTGGTGGGGGAGATCCGCAAGGTGGTGGCGCGGAAGGAGCGGGTGCTGGTGACCACCCTCACCAAGCGGATGGCCGAGGAGCTGACCCAATACCTCCAGGAGCTCGGCATGCGGGTGCGCTACATGCACAGCGACGTCGAGACCCTGGAGCGGGTGGAGATCGTCACCGCTCTGCGCCGCGGCGAGTTCGACGTCCTGGTGGGGATTAACCTGCTGCGCGAGGGGCTCGACCTCCCCGAGGTGTCGCTGGTCGCCGTGCTCGACGCCGACAAGGAGGGATTCCTGCGCAGCACCACCTCGCTCATCCAGACCTCTGGCCGCGCCGCCCGCAACCTGAACGGCCGCGTCGTCTTCTACGCCGATCGGGTCACCGACTCGATGCAGCGGGCGATCGACGAGACCGAGCGCCGGCGGGTCAAGCAGGACGCCTACAACCAGGAGCATGGGATCGAGCCGACGACGATCTTGAAGGACATCCACAACCCCCTGGTGCAGATGATGAACCTCGACCTCTACACCGCCGGCCCGACCCGCCTCTCCGACGAGGCCGAGGCGGTCGACGCCCCGCTCTCCGAGCGCATCGCCCGCCTGGAGAAGGAGATGCGCGCCGCGGCCAAGCGCCTGGAGTTCGAGGAGGCGGCGAGCCTGCGCGACAAGATCCGCGAGCTGCGCGAGCTGCAGATCTACGCGCCGTGACAATCCTCTGACGATCCCTCCCTCGGGGCGCGCTCCCGCCGCCCTCGCGCACTTATATTGATGAGTAGACATGTCACGATTCCAAGAAGGAGGTCATCGACATGAAACGGATACTCACCTCATTGGCTGTACTGCTCCTGGCGGTCGCGGCTGTCCTGCTGGCCCAGGGAGTCGGCACCGCGCGGGCGAGCGCCGTCGCCCCGTCGCCCAGCCCGACGCCGGGCCCGAGCCCGTCCCCGTCGCCAACCCCGACTCCGATACCGAGCAACTTCTCGCCCGAGGAGAAGGCGGCCGAGACTCTCTACGAGGGGGCTCTGATG
>DASSNA010000292.1:0-11838 GCA_035688445.1 Solirubrobacterales bacterium
CCGGGGAGGCACTCCCCCCGGCTTCAATCCCGCATCAGCACGTAGACCAGCAGCGCCGCGAAGCAGACCTGCGCCACTCCGAAGGCGGTGCCGAGGTTTTTCGCCCCGACTAGCAGAGCGATGGCGGTGGCGGCTGCGAAGCCGAGCAGGAGGAGCGCGAGCTGACGGGCCATTCGGCGCGAAGTCTATGCTCGGCCCACCATGCTGACCGACTACCACCTCCACCTGCGCCCCGACGAGGAGGGGAGCGAATTCGAGCGCTACTTCACTGCCGAGAACGTCGAGCGCTACCTCGTCGCAGCAGCCGCCGCCGGGATCGAGGAGCTCGGCGTCTCTGAGCACGTCTACCGCTTCCGCGAGGCGCTCGAGCTCTGGAGCCACCCGCTCTGGGTCGAAAACGCCGTCGACGACCTCGACGCCTACTGCGAGTTCGTCCGCGCGACGCCGCTGCGGCTGGGGATCGAGTGCGACTACGTCCCCGGCGCTGAGGAGCGGACCGCCGCCCTGCTCGACGCCCGCGACTTCGACTATGTGGTCGGCTCGGTCCACTTCATCGGTGAGGGCGACGGCGCCGTCGACCACGACGGCTTCGACGTCTGGGACGGGAGCGCCGACGCCGACGAGATCTGGCGCCGCTACTTCGAGGCGCTCGCCGCCTGCGCCCGCTCCGGCCTCTACGACATCCTTGCCCACCCAGACCTGGTCAAGGTCTGGGGCCGCGCCCGGCCGTTGCCCGACCGCGACCTGCGCGCCTTCTACGAGCCCGCCGTCGAGGCGATCGCCGAGAGCGGGATCGCGGTCGAGGTCTCCACCGCCGGCCTCCGCAAGCCCGTCGCCGAGCTCTACCCGTCGCGCCAGTTCGCCGAGATGTGCGTCGAGGCCGGCGCCCACTTCGCGCTCTCCTCCGACGCCCACCTGCCCGAGCAAGTCGGCTTCGAATACGACCGCGCGGTCCGCTTCTTCGACGAACTGGGAATAGACGAGATATGCGTCTTCGAGCAGCGCCAGCGCAGCCTCGCTCCTTTGGGGAGCCGCGTCGGCTGACCATGGTCGGGATCGGCTACGACAGCCACCGCTTCGCCCCGGGCCGCCGCCTCATCCTTGGCGGCGTCGAGATCGACCATGACCAAGGCCTCACCGGTCACTCCGACGCCGACGTCCTTACCCACGCCGTGATCGACGCCCTGCTTGGCGCCAGCGGCGGCGGCGACATCGGCGCGATGTTCCCCGACGACGACCCCGCCTGGAAGGACGCCGACTCGATCGACCTGCTGCGCACGGTCGTCGGCACGATCGCCGGCCCCGTCGTCAACATCGACGCAACCCTGATCTGCGAGCAGCCCCGGCTCGGCTCCTACAAGGCGGAGATGGAGCGCACACTCGCCGAGGCGACCTCGGCCCGGGTCAGCGTCAAGGCGACCAGCAACGAGGGAATGGGCTGGATCGGCCGCGGCGAGGGGATCGCCTGCATCGCGGTGGCAAGCGTCGAGAGCGAATAGTCTCCGTTTGGCATGGCGAACTCGCGCGTGAACCTGTCGAGCCTGCGCGGCTCGGTCTCCGACTCGATTTTCGAGGCGAAGGTGCTGCGCGAAGCCGGGATTCTCTCGCCGATGCGCCCGGACAAGGCGCTGAAGATCGGCGGCGCCTTCCTGCGCTGGGGCGCCTCGCCGGCGACCGGCGTCACCACCGCCGCGATTCACCACCCGCACGAGCTGGCGATCGTCGACGAACGCGGCGCCCTCAGCTGGGAGCGGCTGCACCTCCGCTCCAACGCGCTCGCCAACTCGCTAGCGGCGATGGGGATCGGCTACGGCGACGGCATCGGGGTGATGTGCCGCAACCACCGCGGCTTCATCGAGACCACCCTCGCCGCCGCCAAGCTCGGCGCCAGCGCGCTCTACCTGAACACGATGTTCGCCGGCCCGCAGCTGGCCGAGGTGACCAAGCGCGAGGGTCCGAAGGTGCTCGTCTACGACGAGGAGTTCAGCGACCTGCTCGCCGGAGTCGACGGGTCGGTGCAGCGGATCGTCGCCTGGTGCGACGGTGATGTCGCCGAGACGACCCTCGATGACCTGATCGAGGCCGGCGACGAGTCCAGCCTGAAGCCGCCGCCCGACAAACCGCGCTTCGTGATCCTCACCTCGGGCACCACCGGCACCCCCAAGGGCGCCCAGCGCTCCAGCCCCGACGGCCTCTTCGCGCTCGCCTCGCTGATCGACAAGATCCCCTTCCGCCGCGGGATGACGATGATGATCGCGGCGCCGCTCTTCCACTCCTGGGGCTTCTTCCACTTCGTGATGAGCCTGCCGACCGCCTCGACGATGGTGCTGCGGCGCCGCTTCGACCCCGAGGGGACCCTGCAGGCGGCCGAGCAGAGCCGCGCCGACGTGCTGGCGGCGGTGCCGGTGATGATCCAGCGCATCCTCACCCTGCCCGACGAGGTGCTCGACCGCTACAGCCTGCCCGGGCTGAAGATCACCTCGCTCTCGGGCTCGGCGCTGCCGGGCGAGCTGGCGATCGAGTGGATGGACCGCTTCGGCGACAACGTCTACAACCTCTACGGCTCGACCGAGGTCGCCTACGCCACCGTCGCCACGCCGGAGGACCTGCGCGCCGCGCCGGGCACCGCCGGCAAGCCGCCGCGCGGGACCAAGATCCGCCTCTTCGACGAGGGCGGCAAGGAGGTTCCGCAGGGCGACGTCGGTCGCATCTTCGTCGGCAACGAAATGGCCTTCGAGGGCTACACCGGCGGCGGCGGCAAGGAGGTGATCGACGGCCTCTACTCGAGCGGCGACGTCGGCCACATCGACTCCGCCGGGCGGCTCTTCATCGACGGCCGCGACGACGAGATGATCGTCTCCGGCGGCGAGAACGTCTTCCCGCGCGAGGTCGAGGACCTGCTCGCCGACCATGAGGCGGTCGAGGAGGTGGCGGTGATCGGGGTCGAGGACGCCGAGTTCGGCCAGCGGCTTAAGGCCTTCGTCGTCACCCGCGGCAGCATCGAGGTCAGCGCCCAGGACCTGACCGCTCACGTCAAGGCCCACCTTGCTTCCTACAAGGCGCCGCGCGAGGTCGAGTTTCTCGACGAGTTGCCGCGGAATGCGACGGGGAAGGTCTTGAAGCGGGAGCTACACGCCCGCGATAAAGAGACTTCTGCGTAGGGCGCAATTTGGGGGCTTGACGGGGGCTTCGCCTCCGGGGGCCGTAGTAGTTTGCGGGGGGTGAGCGGAGAGCCGGCTAGGCAGCTGCAGCAGGTTGGTGAGGCGACGCGGGCTATGCGCGGCGTGGCCGACCAGGCGCTTGAGTGGGTGCGGGTTAGTGAGACACGGGTTGCCGAGGCTGAGAAGCGGGCTGACGAGGTCCGGGACAAGGTCAAGGAGCGGGCGATGCTGACGCTGCGCAAGGTCAGTGCCGAGGCGCGCGAGCGGATCGCCGCCGAGCACAAGGCGCGCAGCGAAGCCGACTCCCGCGCTGCCGCCGCCGAGGCCGCGCGCGACCGGGCCGAGAAGTCGTTCGAGGAGCTGCAGCAGCGCACCCAGACCGAGCGCGAAGAGATCGTCGCCAAGACCTCGCAGGCGCGCGAGGCCGCCGAGCAGACCGCCGCTGAGGCTAAAGCCGGGGCGGAGAGCGCCCTCGCCGACGCGCGCGAGGCCGCCGAGGAGGAGCTCGCGAGCAAGCTCGAGGAGGCGCGGCAGCAGATCCAGGCCGAGGCCGACCGGCGCGTCGCCGCCGCCGAGCAGCGGGCGGCCGACGCCGAAGCTGCGGCTGCAGAGTCGCACGAGGCGGCGGTGCGGCTGGAGACCGAGATCGAGCGGCGGGTGATGGAGGGGACCGCCGACGTCCGCCGCGAGGCCGAGGAAAGCGTGCAGCGTCTGCTCGAGAAGGTCGAGCGCGAGGCTGAGGAGGCCGCGCGCAAGCGCGCCGAGGAGCAGATCCGGGCTGAGTCCGACCGCATCCGCGTGCAGGCGCAGCGGCGCGAGGAGCGCGTCCGCGAGGCGACCGAGGACGAGATCAAAGCCAGCGTCAGCAAAGCCAAGCGCGAGGCGCAGGCCGCGGCCGATGAGGTCGCGCCGACCTGGCTCCGCGGCGAGTCCAAAGCGTCAACCGCCGGTTACCGCACTTTTTGATCTAACCTCGCCTGCGCAATGCGCGAGGTGAGGATCAGGGACACGCTCACGGGGGAGTCGCGGAGCCTCGATTCCGAGGAAGTCGGCATCTACGCCTGCGGGCCGACGGTGTACAGCCGCATCCACATTGGGAATGCGCGGCCGTTTGTGGTGTTCTCGCTGTTCGCGCGGTTCCTCCGATCCGAGGGCTACCGACCGAAGTTGGTGGTGAACGTCACCGACATCAACGACAAGATCTATGTCGCTGCGCGGGAGGCTGGGAAGGGGTCGGAGGAGTTTGCGGCGGCGATGACCGCTGCCTACTTCGAGGACACCGGCCGGCTCGGTCTCGGCCGACCCGACTCCGAGCCGCTTGCCAGCGAGACCGTCGCGGGGATCGTCGCGCTGATTGCCGAGTTGGTCGACTCCGGCCATGCCTACGAGTCGGGCGGCGATGTCTACTTCCGCGTCCGCAGTTTCGACGCCTACGGCAAGCTCTCCAACCGCCGGCCTGAGGACATGGACCAGGGTGAGGACGCCGGCTCGGCCTCGCTGAAGGAGGACCGGCTCGACTTCGCCCTCTGGAAGGCGCACAAGCCCGACGAGGACACCAAGTGGGACTCGCCCTGGGGGCCGGGCCGGCCCGCCTGGCACATCGAGTGCTCGGTGATGGCCGAGCAGGAGCTGGGCGCGAGCTTTGCGATCCACGGCGGCGGCTCCGACCTCGTCTTCCCCCACCACGAGAACGAGATCGCCCAGTCCGAGGGCGCCGGCCGCCCCTTCGCCCGGCTCTGGATGCACAACGGGATGATCGAGACCGACGCGGAGAAGATGTCCAAATCCGAGGGCAACATCTTCCAGCTCTCCGAGGCGCTCGACCGCTACGGGCGCGAGGCGGTGGTCGCTTACTTGATCTCGGGCCATTACCGGCAGCCGTTGGCTTTTGGCGAGGAGCAGATGGAGGAATCTGTGGCGAGGGTCGAGCGGTTGCGGAACTTCTTTCGAGAGAACCCGGTTGGTGGGGGGGAGGCCGGGGGGGTGCCCTCCTCACGATTTGGGGAGGGTTCGTCGGACACCCCCCCGGCCTCCCGACTGGGCGCTTTCAGGGATGCGCTGGCTGATGACTTCAATACGCCTCGCGCTCTCGCTGAGGTGTTCGAGCTCGTGGCGGAAGCGAATCGTGGGGAGGTGGAACGGAGCGCTGCCGCTGGGGAATTGGCCGAGATGCTCGAGCTCGTCGGTCTCGGCACCCTTACCCAGCCGGAGAAGGGTGCTGAGAGCGACGAGCGGGCTCAGGAGTTGATGCGGGAGCGCGAGGAGGCCCGGGCGTCCAAGGATTTCGCTCAAGCCGATGAGATTCGCGACCAGTTGGCGGAGATGGGGTGGGAGGTTCGGGACTCGGCTGAGGGTCCTAGCCTCGTGCCCAAGGCCTGATGGCGAACCAGATCATTTACGGGCGGCGGCCGGTTGCTGAGGCGGAGCGGGGGAGGCGGCGGGTGCACCGGGTTTGGCGGGCCCCGGAGACTTCAGGGGAGGAGTTGGAGCGGCTTTGCGGGTCGCCCGACCATCAGGGGGTGGTGGCAGAGGTCGATCCGTATCCGTATGGAGATCCGGTGGCGTTGCTGCGGCGTGAGGGGGCGCTGCTCGTGGCGCTCGACCAGGTCCAGGACCCGCGCAACCTCGGCGCCGTCTGCCGCTCGGCGGAGTTCGCCGGCGCCGCCGGGGTCGTGATCCCCGAGCGTCGGGCGGCGATGATTACCGCCGCCACCTGCAAGGCCTCCGCCGGCGCCGTCGAGCACATCGAGGTCGCCCACGTCCGCAACCTCGCCGACTGGCTCGCCGAAGCGCAGCAGGCCGGCTTCTGGATCTGGGGCGCCGACGCCGAGGCGAAGCAGTCCCCCTGGCAGACGGACTTAACCGGCTCGACGGTGATCGTTCTCGGCGGCGAGGGCAAAGGCCTCCGCCCCCGCGTCGCCGCCTCGTGCGACGGCTTAGTCGCGCTCCCACAACGGGGCCAAGTCGAGTCCCTCAACGTCTCCGCCGCCGCTACGGCGTTGCTCTTCGAGTCCCTGCGTCAGCGGTCCTAGCTGCAACCCGATTTGCAAAAGTCGCAATTTGGGGTTGACAGAACTCTGCGCGCACGTAAACTACCGGCGCAATAAGGGTTAACCTCAGCTTGAGGCTCACCCGATGAATAGGGCGCCTCTGGGGAGGTAAGTGGCGCCACGACCCTTCAGTCAAGGAGAAGGATCTGTGGCACTATCGTCGCCTACGCAGGAATTGCCAGTCCCGGTCGCCCAGGGCACCGGTCGCATCCCCAGCACTAACCCTCAAGCTGAGCTTGATGATCATTACCTCGTCGCCCTCGCCAAGGAGGGGAAGACCGACGCCTACGACATGATCGTGCGCCGCTACCGTGGCTTCGTCCGTCTCAAGGCCTCTTCCTACTTTCTCCTCGGCGGTGAGTCGGACGACCTGATCCAGGAGGGCCTGCTCGGCCTCTACAAGGCGATCCGGGACTACCGCACCGACCGCGAGTCGAGCTTCCGCAACTTCGCCGAGCTCTGCATCACCCGCCAGATCATCACCGCGGTCAAGACTGCGACCCGCAACAAGCACACCCCCCTCAACCAGTACGTCTCCTTCAGCCAGACCCCGGCTGCGGCGGGCGACTCGGAAACGACCCTGGACGAGATCCTGCCGGGGCCGAGCGTCCATGACCCGGTCAACCAGGTGATCGCGAGCGAAGAGCTGGAGAGCCTCGTCTCCTGTCTCTCTGGAGTCTCCGGCGTCCTCTCGGACCTCGAGAGCCGGGTGCTCTCGCTCTACCTCGACGGCTACTCCTACGAGGTTGTTGCGGAGAAGCTGGAGTGCGACACGAAGACCGTCGACAACGCCCTGCAGCGCGTCAAGCGCAAGGTGGGTACGCACTTGGCAAGTCGCGAGGTCGCCCTCTAAGAGAGCTGTGCCTGCGGCAGATCGGCGAGGACGTACTCGAGCAGTTCCTGCCCGTGGTCCGAAGCGACGGCAACGTCGTCGGCCTTGACTCGGACCCGGTGCAGGGACTGCATCCGCAGCACGTCTCCGTCGGTGCGGCGGTTGGGAAAGATCCCCGCGTAGGAGACGCCCAGCCGCTCGAGGTGATCGGCGACTAGGGCGGTCGCCGGCCGCTCCAGCGGGAGGTCGATGTAGACGGCGTCGAGGCAGGCGCGGTGGAAGAGGTGGTGGCGCTCGGCGGCGATCGCCTCCTCTAGGTCGGCGCCGGGGACATGGACCGTCAGCAGCGCCAGGTTGTGGTCCTCGTCGACCTCAACGTGGAGCTCGCTGCGCTCCGGCAGCGCCGCCTCGGCAGGCACCTCGGCGAGGGTGCCGCGCAGCTGACAGAGCTCAAGCGTCTGGCCGACGATCGCCCGATGGCGCTCGGGCGCGTAGACGCTGCGCTCGTGGCCGTCGTTCAGCTTCGTGTAGAGCAGCGCCGCCGATTGGCGCCCCTGCCGGCCGGCGGCGGCGTCGTTCGTCACCGAGGCCGGGATCCAGCCGAGCAAGAAGCCGGTCTCGTGCGCTCCCAGCTCAATGTTCGCCTTCTGGCTGTAGGGGTGGGCGGCGGTGGCCTCGCTGTACATGCCGGCCAATCCGCGCTCGCGCGCCCAGTCCATCAGGTGGCGCTTGGTGCGGGTGAAGAGGTGCTGGCCGCGGGCCTCAGGGAGGGTCACCGCCTGGCCCGAATGGGCGACCGCGTCGCCGGCCGCCGCCATGCTCATCCCAAGGTGGCAAAGCAGCTTCCCATCAGGGTCTTCGGCGATACAGGAGACGTAGGTTCCGGCACGGATCCGTGCGCCGACCTCTTTCGGGTCATACACCCACCGAACGTCGTAAGATTGTCCGTATGCGGATTCAATCGCGCCCGACAACACCGCTCCCTCATCGGGCTCCAGGAATCTGAACGCAGCGTCCACTCCGGACATCATTGCCACCCCTGCCCGCCTAGCTCAACCTGGGAGAGCGCCTCATTTGTAATGAGGAGGTTGCCGGTTCGATTCCGGCGGCGGGCTTTTTCTTCTACCGCAACTTTCTGTTTGCCCTCCGTTTGAAGCGGTCGGCGCCTCGGCGCCAACGGCAAGGGAACAACCTAACCAAGGAGGCAACGGAAAGATGCGGCAAAAGCACGGGAGACGAATTGCGCTTGGCACGGTGGTGGCGATCGCGGCGATGCTGATCGCGGCGACGGCAGCGCAAGCCTCGGTGATCAGCATTGGCAGCGTGCTGCCAAAAGAATTCACCTCGAAGAAATTTGAACGGGTACAGACCTTTTTCAACACGGCTCTGCCGGAGACCGGCGCCAACCTCACTTCGCCGGTGACGGGTGCGATCGTTCGCTGGCGGGTTCAGGGTGCAAAAGGCGGGCCGTTCTACCTGCGGGTACTGCACCCGAACGGCAAAGGCGCCTACGAAGCGGCGGGCACCAGCCTCCCGGCGATCCCTGCCAGCGAAGGTCTGCAGACCTTCTCCACCAACCTGCCGATCCAGGCGGGTGACCTGATCGGAATCGACCCGACCAACGCCAGCGACGAAATCGGCTTCTCGACGGCGGCTGGCGCCAGCTACGCGGCGATCTTCCCGACTCCTTTCGACGGTTCGATCGTCGCTCCCAGCGAAACGTTTAGCGGCGAAGAGATCGAGCTCAGCGCCGAAGTGCAGCCGGCGCCGGAAGTGACCCTGGTCTCGCCCCCAGCTGGTCCGATCACCGGTGGCGCCTTGGTTACCATCACCGGTAAGAACCTCAGCAACGCTTCGGCGGTCGAATTCGGTTCGACCCCGGCAGCGAGCTTCACCGTCGACTCCGACACCGAAATCACCGCCACCGCGCCGCGGGGCGCGCGGCCCGGCAAAGTCGACGTCACCGTGAAGACGATCGCGGGGAAGAACGCCAATACCCGCTTCGACGACTACGTCTACCAGGCGTGCGTGGTGCCGGCGATCAAGGGCAAGTCGCTTTCGAAGGCAAAACAGTTGCTGAAGCGGCACAGCTGCCAACTCGGCCACGTGAAGAAAGTCGACGTGCCGAACAAGAAAGCCGGCAAGGTGCTGAAGCAGGCACCGAAGGCAGGCATGATTCTCGCCCCTGGATCGCGGGTGCGGATCAACCTGGGTAAGTAGGGCCTAATTCGAGTCGCCGCCGAGGAGCTTTGACTTCTCGGCGGCGAACTCCTCGTCGGTGAGGATGCCCTTCTCGCGCAGCTCGCCGAGTTTCTCCAGGCGCTGCAGGCGAGCGTCTTCCTCGCTGACAGGGAGGGTCGCGGTTGGCGCCTCGGCTGATCCCTCGTCTCCCCGCGACTGGGGCCGGCGCTCGGGCAGGCGCAGGCGCGACGCTCCCTCACTCACCTTCTCGGGGATGTTGGCGTCGCGGACCGCGCCGACGACTTTGTCGCGGGTGTGGCCGAAGGTCCCCTCGTAGGTCGCGTCGGGGAACTCCTCGTCGGCCTGCTTGCGCAGCTCGTGGATGCCGAAAGCGGCCATGCCGGCGATAATCAGCGTGGTGAGGAAGGTGCGCAGCCCCTGCGTCGGGCCGCTGAGGAAGTAGATGCAGACGATGATCGCGAGGCCGGTGTAGACGTAAGCGGCGTGCTCGCGCAGGGTCGGCGCCATGAAGCGGCGGGTGGCGCGAGCCCCGCCGGTCGGCGAGGCGAGCCAGCCGGCAGCAGCGAAGAGGGCGCCGACGACGATCACGGTGGTGGCGATGCTGACCATCAGCGAGGTGCCGATCGACCAGGCCGCTTCGCCCGCCGGCTTGGCGCTGTCAACGGTCACCAGTTGGTCAACGACGATGCCGCCGGCGATGTGGCGGAAGACGATCGCGACGAAGCCGGCGGCGATCAGGCCGATGCCGCTGAGTAGGACCGTGACCCAGCGCCCGTCGCGGGAGAGGTAGATCGCTGCCCCGAAGCAGGCGAGGGTGAGGATCGAGAGCACCAGCGCCAGGCCCTTGATGGCGACGGCGATGTTTTGCGCCGTCTTCAGCTGGTCGGACTTGAGGATCTCGATCTGGGCAGCGTCTTCTGGCAGCTTTTCGGCCAGGCTTTCGCCGATTCCCACCTGGCTGGCGAGGTTGGTCAGCATGGCGCCGAGGTTGAGCTTTACGTTCCCTTCTGCGGTTTCGACCGCTTCCTTCTTGTTTTCGAGCACGGCGAGGAGCTGTTCGTGCGCGCTTCGGTTCGCCTCTTCCCACAGTTCCTGGGCGGTTGAGGTTTCGAGCACCTTTTCGGCGGCCTGACCGGCGAACTGCCGCACCCCACCAGCCGCCGCTCCGGCGAATTCCTTCGTTTCCCCGGGAAGGATTTTTTCGAATTCCTTCTTGACGTCGACGTTTTCGTAGAGCTGGTCAACGAGGTAGTTGGACAGCTCTTCGCGGATCGTCGCGTTCTGAAGCAGGCGGCCGCTGGTCTGGACCCAGTCTTCGGTGTTTAGTGCCTGGCGCTCGATCCAGATCCCGAAGACGCTGAGGAAGGCGAGGACCGAACCGAGGACGATCAGAGCCCTGACCGTACGTCTGCGCCCGCGGCTCATGGCCGGATGGTATACGTGAATCAATGAAACTCGAGGGAAGTCACCACATCACTGCGATCACCGAGGACGCTCAGCGCAACGTCGACTTCTACGCGGGAGTGCTGGGTCTGCGCCTGGTGAAGAAAACCGTCAACCAGGACAACCCGACCGTTTACCATCTCTTTTTCGCTGATGAGCAGGGCGATGCGGGGTCGGATCTGACCTTCTTCGAGTACCCGGGGGCGCCGCTTGGCCGCGCTGGCGCTGGGATGGTGCACCGGATCGTCTGGCGCGTCGCTTCGACGGATGCGTTCGACTTCTGGGAGCAGCGTCTGGGCGCCAACGACACCGAGTCGCGGCGCGAGGGCGAGAGCCTCGTCTTCGCCGACCCGGAGGGGCTCGAACACGAGCTGACCGTGGTCGAGGTGCCCGACGCGCCGCTGATCGCCGACCACCCGGAGGTTCCGGCTGAGGTGGCGCTGCAGGGGTTCCACGCGGTGCGCGCTTACTCGGCCTCGCCCGGGGCCAGCAGCGGTCTGATGGAGGCGCTTGAGTTCGAGCAGGTTGATGGCGGCTGGGAAGCGCGCGGCGAGCAGCGCGGTGGCCTCTATATCTACGACGAGGCGCCGGAGGAGCGCGGCCTGCAGGGTGCGGGCAGTGTCCACCACGTCGCCTGGGCCTCGACCCCCGAGGAGCTGATGGACTGGCGCGAGAAGGCCGTCTCTGGCGGCGCCCAGCCGACCCCGGAAATCGACCGCTTCTACTTCGGCTCGATCTACTTCCGCGAGCCGAGCGGGGTCCTCTTCGAGATCGCCACCCTCGGTCCCGGCTTCACCGTCGACGAGCCGCTCGAGCACCTCGGCGAGAAGCTCTCGCTGCCGCCGGCCTTCGAGCACCTCCGCGACGAGGTCGAACCGAAGCTGCGCCCGGTGGTCAATCCCCGGGTCAAGACCCAAGGTTGACGGGCGACTTCACCTGGCGCGACGCCGGGCGCACCGTCGTCTTCCGGCGCGGTGGGGTTGATGCGGCGGTTGAGGTTCTGCGGGCGCAGGGGTTCGGGGAGTTCGAGCTGCTGAGTACCGAGCGGGCGCTTGGTGGGGCGGAGGATCTCGCTGGGGCGGCCAAGGGGGTGCACGAGGTGGTGTCGGGACAGGTTCCTGATGCTGCCGCAGCGCTGGTGGACGCGGTC
>DASSNA010000309.1:0-2971 GCA_035688445.1 Solirubrobacterales bacterium
CTCGCTCTCGGCTCTGGCCGGCGTCCTCACGATCCCGGTCGCCTACCTCATTGGTCGCGAACTGCGCGACCGCCGTGCCGGCCTGCTGAGCGCGGCACTGGTCGCGGTCAACCCGATGCTGCTCTGGTACTCGCAGGAGGCCCGCGCCTACGCGCTGATGGCCCTCTTCTGCGCGCTCTCGCTCTACTACTGCGTGCGGGCGCTGCAGAGGGAGGAGCGCAGGGACCTCGTCCTCTGGGGCGTCTTCTCCGCCCTGGCGCTCGGCACGCACTACTTCGCCGTCTTCCCGGTGGCGGTCGAGGTGGCCCTATTGCTGCGCCGGCGCGGCCGCGCCGCCTTCGCCGGCCTCTGGATCGTCGGCCTCGCCGCGATCCTGCTGGCGCCGCTGGCGATCCACCAGATGTCCTACAACCACGCCGAGTGGATCGGCAAGTTCAGCCTCGGCCACCGGGTTTGGGAATCGGCGGCGACCTTCCTCACCGGCGAGACCGGCGACATCATCGGCGGCCCGGAGCGGCCCTCGCTGGCCTACCTGCCGCTGGCGCTGGCCCTGGGCTCCTTCGGGCTGCTGGCGCTGCGCGGCGACCGGGCCGAGAGGCGCGCCGCGACGGTGCCGCTGACGGTCGGCGCGATCACGCTCGCCGTCCCGCTGCTCCTGGCCATCGCCTCCACGAGCAAGGACTACTTTCTCGCCCGCAACCTGCTGCCGGCGCTGGTCCCGCTGCTGCTCGTCGTCGCGATCGCCTCGACAGTGAGGCGGGCCCGCCGCTTGGGCGCCGTGCTCGCCGCCGGCCTCCTCGCCTACTCGCTCGCCTTCTGCGTCTGGGTCAGCGTCGACGAAGAGCTCCAGCGGCCCGACTGGCAGCGCGTGGCCGAGCACCTCGGCGAACCGCGGGCGCCCCGGGCCACCGTCCTCTGGACCCTCGGCGAGGCGCCGCTCCGCTACTACCTGTCGAGCGGCGCGATCCAGCTGCACCCTGCGGAAGGGTTCGACTGGCTCGTCCGCGAAGTCAACTTCGTCTCCGACGGCCCGGCGCCGCCGCCACGGCGCCTGCTCGGCCCCGGCTTCCGCGAAGTCGCCCACGAAGACCTCGGCCGCCTCTTCCTCCGCCGCTACCGCCTCGCCGCTCCGGGCCTGGCGCCGCTGCGGCTGCGCGAGGTGCGCGAAGCCTCTTTGCACTGGCGCACCAACGGCATCTTGCTGGACGGTGTTGGGCCGAGCTGACCGCGGGTAAGGGAATGAGAGTTATTCTGCTGTCTGTCACGGAATCCATGAGGAGAGAGGTATGAGCAAGACGAAAACGGAGCGTGCCGGCGACATCTACGAGAGCGCCCGGGAGAACCCCTACGTGCAGCGCCTGATCGAGGACGAAGACCTGCGCGAAAGCCTCAAGGACGCCTTCGAAGCTTCCAAGCGCGCCTACGGCCGGGCGACCGGCAACGGCAAGGGGACGGTCAAGGCCGTCACCAGCGACAAGAAGGTCCAGAAGGAACTGCGCAAGGCGGCTGAGAACCTCCAGGAAGCCTCCGAGCGCCTCCGCGAGCCGAAGAAGCGCAAGGGCGGCCTCGGTCGGCTGCTGCTGATCGCGATCGTCGGCGCGGTGATCGCGCTGGCCGTCAGCGAGGGGGCCCGCAAGGCGGTGCTCGACGCCCTCTTCGGCGCCGAAGAGGAGTTCGAGTACACCTCGACCACCAGCATCAACGGGTCCTAGGCGAGGCTTAAGCTAGGCCCATCGATGGAGGCTGCGACCAAAGAGCGCGAGCTCAGCGGCGACAAGGCACAGCGCATCGTCGATGCGATGCGCGATTCCGTGGCCCGGCGCGGCGCGGCGGGCTCGACCTTCGAGCACGTCGCCCGTGAGGCCGGGGTCAGCCGCGGCCTCCTCCATTACTACTTCGGGACCAAGGAGCGGCTCCTGGTCGAGGTGGTCCGGCGCGACACCGAGCTGCGGGTCGACCGGCTGGACGAGCGGCTGGCACCGGCGAAATCCGTGGACGACGTGCTGAACGCGCTGGTTGCCAGCCTCACCGACATGATCGAGAACGAGCCCGGCTTCTTCCTCCTCCTCTACGAGCTGTTCAGCGCTGGCCGCCGCAACCCGGACATCCAGAAGGAGGTCGGCCAGCTCTTCGAGAAGACCCGCTCCCACGTCGCCGACGTCCTCCGCAGCAAGGAGGAGGAGGGCGTCTTGAGCCTGCGCTTCTCCGCCGAGGACGTCGTCTCCTACCTCTTCGCGCTCGGCGACGGCTTCGCCCTGCAGGCCCTCTCCGATCCCGCGCGCGACAGCGCCGGCGCCTTCGCGGCCGGCGCCGCTTCGGCCCGCTTCCTGCTCGTCTCCGAGTAGGCCCGGCGGCTCAGAGCCAGCCGGCGCGCTTGAAGCGCCAGTAGAGGAGGGCGCAGGCGGTGGCGATCAGCCCGACCACGAGCGGGTAGCCGAAGCTCCAGCCGAGCTCGGGCATGTGTTTGAAGTTCATCCCGTAGATCCCGGCGATCATCGTCGGCACCGCGGCGATCGCCACCCAGGCCGAGATCTTGCGCATGTCTTCGTTCTGGCGGACCGAGACCTGGGTCAGGTTCGCTTCCAGCGCCCGGTCGAGCAGCTGGCGGAAGTTTTCGATCCGGGCGCTGACCCGGCGGAGGTGGTCTTCGACGTCGCGGAAGTACTCGTGCAGGTCGGCGGGGATGACCGGGAACTTGCCGGAGCAGAGCTCTTCCAGCGCTTCGGAGAGGGGCGCCGTCGCCGCCTGGAACTCGAGCACCTCGCGCTCGAGCCGGTAGATCCGCTCGGTCGGGTTGTTGCCGGAGAAGACCTGCAGCTCGACTTCGCGGACGTCATTGTCGAAGCCGTGCGCGGCTTCGATGTAACGGTCGACGGTGTGGTCGAGGATCGCGTAGAGGACGGCGCCCGGGCCGTGCTCGAGCAGGTCGGGCCGGGACTCGAGCCGCTCGCGCACCGCCTTCAGGTCGCCC
>DASSNA010000323.1:0-8066 GCA_035688445.1 Solirubrobacterales bacterium
CGGACTCGGACCTCCTGCCCGACGTCCCCGCCCGTGGGGCGGTAGCTCTTCTCTTCTGCGCCGGGGATCGCGAAGCAGGAAGCCGAGCCGTCGCAACTTTCCCACTGGTATTCGTAGCTGGTGGGTTCGTTGCTCCAGGCGCCCGGCGAGGCCGAAAGGGTCTCGCCCTGCTGCGGCGTACCAGTAATCCACGGAGAGGAGATGTTTTCCGGAATCAGCGGTTCGGGACTGATCCACCCGATCTGGTCCGCCAGCCACTCCGTGAACCAGATGTTTCCATCCGGTCCCACCGCAACCCCATAGGGAGTGCTGTTGTCGGTCGGGATCGGAAATTCCGTGACTTTCCCACTCGTCGTGATGCGACCGATGCGGTTGGCGCCCGCCTCGTTGAACCAGAGGTTTCCGTCTGGCCCCGCGACTATCTCCTCCGCCCCTCTTTCTTTGTGGGGCAGTGGGAACTCGGTGACTTCCCCGGAGGTGGTGATTCGGCCGACCTTGTTTGACTCTCGCTCGGTGAACCAAAGATTTTCATCGGGACCGGTGGTGATGCCGTATGGCGTGTTCCCATTTGCGGGCAGCGGGAATTCGGTGACTTTCCCGGCGGGCGTGATGCGACCGATGGCATCTGGTTCGTACTGGGTAAACCAGATGTTTCCGTCGGGACCGGTGGTCAGACGTACCGGGCGACCCGTAGTGGGAAGGGGGTACTCGGATATTTCCCCGGAGGTGGTGATTCGGCCGATGGCACTTGGATAGACCTCGCTGAACCAGAGGTTGCCGTCGGGACCCACCGCGATTCCATCGGTCTGCCGATCGCCGAAGCCGGGAATCGTGAACACGGTGATTTCTCCAGCCGGAGTGATGCGACCGATATCGGAGAGACCATCGGTGAACCAGAGGTTGCCGTCGGGCCCCGCAACGATGGAGTTCAGGTTCGTGGCGAAGGAAAGCGGGAACTCGGTGACTTCGCCGGCAGGGGTGATGCGTCCGATCCTGCGTGCTTCTGGCCATGACTCCGTGAACCACATGTTGCCGTCCGGGCCCGCAGCGATGGCCGACGGCCTGCTGATGTGGGTCAGGGTCGAATACTCGGCGAACTGCGCCGAGGCCGCCGTGGCACTGGCAAGAGCAAGCGCGCAGAGCAGGGAAAGGGACGTGACCAGAGCACGCATTCGCCGGCGGATGTCCTCCCTTTCTCCCATTTCACCCTTGCCGCACTGAGCGAGCGCAGCCAGTTTAAAGGTACGTGCGATGTCGCCGCTGCACTAACCCCAAGGCGCTAAGTCTTGAGGATCCAGTAGGCCAGCGCGACGAGGACGACCACCATCACGCCCATCGTCGTCGCTGCGTCGTGGCTGAAACGACCAAGCTCAGCACCAAATGGGATCACTGCGGTCATTGACGGAAGGTAGTCCCGCTGGGCGGATGCCGGGCGTAGCTCAACCTTCGTACGACGAGTAACGCTTAGTCCGAAGGAGGATGATGTGGCGATGAGCGACGCCCAGGCGACGATCGTCTTCTTCCCTGAGGGGGCCTTCGGTCCGACCAATAACTGCGTCGGGATCGGCGACGTGCTGCGGCGGCGCGGCCACCGCGTCGTCTTCATCGTCGAGGAGTCCTTCGCCGGGACCCTGGAGGAAAAAGGATTCGAGGAGCGGCTGATGCGATTGACGCCGCCGCCGGAGACCGAGGAAGCGCCGGGGCAGTTCTGGAAGGACTTCATCCGCGACACCGCGCCGGTCTTCCGCAAATCGACCCGCGAGCAGGCCGCCGAGTTCATCGCCCCCACCTTCGGAGCCCTGATCGAGGGAGCCGAATACGTCGATGATCGCCTGCGCGAGATCATCGCCGAACTCGAGCCCGACCTGATCGTCGAGGACAACGTCGTCGCCTTCCCGGCGCTACCCGCCAGCGGCCGGCCCTGGGCGCGGATCCTCTCCTGCAACCCGGCCGAACTCAAGGACCCGGAGGTGCCGCCGCCCTTCTCTGGCCTGCCCAGCGACGACAGCAGCGAGTGGGACGAGTACTGGGCCGCCTACCGCAACGCCCATCGGGAGACGCACGCCGCCTTCAGCGAGTTCTGCCAGAAGCGCGGCGCGCCGCCGCTACCGCCGGACGAGTTCATCCACGAGAGCGCGTGGCTGAACCTGTACCTCTATCCCGATGAGGTCGACTACCGGCGGGCACAGCCACTCGGCCCGACCTGGCACAACCTGCAGGCGAGCGTGCGTGCCACCGACCCCGCCTGGGAGGTGCCGGAGAAGCTGCGCGGCGGCGAGGAGCCGCTGCTCTACCTCAGCCTCGGCTCGCTTGGCTCGGCCGACGTCGAGCTGATGGAAAAGCTGGTCGCCGAGCTCGCCGGGGCGCCCTACCGGGTCGTCGTCTCCAAGGGCCCGCAGGCCGAAGAGTTCGAGCTCGCCGACAACATGGACGGTGCCGAGTTCCTCCCCCAGACCAAAGTCCTCCCCAAGGTCGACCTCGTCATCACCCACGGCGGCAACAACACCGTCACCGAGTCCCTCTACTTCGGCAAGCCAATGGTCGTGCTGCCGATCTTCTGGGACCAGCACGACAACGCCCAGCGCCTCAACGAGACCGGCTTCGGCGTCCGCCTCGACACCTACCGCCACACGGCCGGCGAACTGACCGGCGCGATCGAGCGCCTGCTCGGGGACGAGGCGCTGGCGGCACGACTGGCGAGCACCTCCGAGCGGCTGCAGCGGGCGCGCGGGACCGAGCTGGCGGCCGACCTGATCGAGCAGGTCGTCTCAAGCTGAGCCTGCTGCGCGGGCGTCAGCGCGATTCGGAGAGGACGCGGAAGGCGATGCGGTTGTGGTCGCGGCGGCTGAACTCGCTCTCCGCCAAGCCCTTGTTGTCGATCGCGCGGGAGAAGACGAGGTAGTGCCCCGGCGTCAGGGGGTGCTTGAGCTTCAAGGCCCATTTCGCGGTGCCCTTGGCGGTCCGCCACTTCTTGGGCTTGACGACAGCCGAGGTTCCCGCTTTGCCCCCGGAGGGGAGCCGGACCAGGGCAACCTGCACCTTGCTGACCGTGCCGTCGGGATCGGAGGCGGTGCCGTGGAAGCTCTTCAGCACGTCCTGGTGGACTTTGTGGGGCACGCCTTTGATCCTGCTGCGAGGCGGAAGGTTCGTGGGTGGGGGCGGAGGCGTTTCGAAGTCGGCGATGTAGCGCGAAACGACTCCGCTGCCCCCACCGGCTTCCGCGTACCGGCTGCCGTTGGTGACGATCTTGCCGTCGGGCTGCAGCGCCAGCCCTTCGATGGATTCCACTTCGATCCCGGCTCCCAGCGTCCCGATCACGATCCCACCGCTGCCGAAGCTCGGGTCGAGGCTGCCGTTCGGATTGAAGCGCATGAGTGCTGGCGCTTCGTTTTCTTCGAGCGGGGCTGGGTTGGCGTCGTAGGTTCCGCCGAGGATCAGCCTCCCGCTTGCGTCGAGCGCCAGTTTGCGGCCGAAGCTGTACGGGCTCGGCAACCGCACGCCGACCATCCCACCGCTGCCGAAGCTCGGGTCGAGTTCGCCGTTTGGCAGGTACCGGACAACCTCGAATTTGATCACGGTTTCCATCGTCACACCGACGCTGTCGACCCCGTAGCCGCCCCCGACGATCTTGCCGTCGGGCTGGACGAGGACGTCCGAGATCCGGCCTTCTTCGACTCCCCCTTCGCCGGGGATCGGGGTTTCGATGACGCCGTCGCCGCCGAACGAGGGGTCGGGTTTGCCGTTGAGTCCGAGCCGGATCAGCGTGAACCCATCGCCGATGCCGGCGCCGGTCGAGTCGGCGATGACGATCTTGCCGTCGGACTGGAAGTCGACGCCTTCGCCTCTGTCGTCTTCGCCCGATTCGGTTTCGACCAAGGTGGTGCCGTCGCCGGCAAAGGCCGCTTCCGGCGTGCCATTCGATTCCAGCATCGCCACTCCAACCGCGTTGCCGAAGGGGGGCAGGTCCGAGATCCCGGCGACGGCGATGCGGCCGCCGGGTCCGATCGCCACCACGCGCCCCTGGTCGCCTGCCGATCCGACCGGGAGGATCACGATCCCGCCTTCGCCGAAGCTGGGGTCGAGTTTGCCGTTCGAGAGATAGCGGACGATCGCGAAGTCTTCGTCTTTCGCACCTGGCGCCTCGCCGACGACGACGATCTTGCCGTCGGGCTGGACGGCGACGTCGAAGGCGCTGGCGAATTTCCCCAGCGGCGTCGTCACCACCCCGCCTTCACCCCAGCTCGGATCAGGGCTGCCATTGGGGAGCAGTCGCGCGATCGAGAAGCCCTGTGATTCTTGGGGCGTGCCGACGGCGAGGATCTTGCCGTCGGGCTGCACCGCCACCCCGCCCGCATACGATCCCGGTCCGAACGGCGCCTGAACCTTGCCGCCGATCCCGAAACTGGGGTCCAGCTCTCCGGGCACCGCGGCGGATGCGCCGCTAGCGGGCAACAGACCCGCCAGCGCCACCAGAGCGGTCGCGATCGTCAGCCGCGCGATAGTCATCCGGCCCAGCCTATTCCGCCCGTACCCTTACGACAACCGTGTTGGACGATGGGCCGGGTCACTCCGCACCCCGGTTTGACGCGCCAAGGGCATCGCCGAGCTGGCGGCGCGAGCCGATGTCGAGCTTGTCGTAGGCGGCGCTGAGGTGGGCCTCGACGGTCTTCAAGGTGACAAAGAGGGATTGGGCGATCTGGCGGTTAGTCATTCCCGAGGCCGCCAGCTCGGCCACTCGCCGCTCGCTCGGCGTCAGCGACTCAACCCCGATCGGCGCATAGCGGCGCACGGTCTCGCCGGTCGCCTGCAGCTCCTCACGGGCGCGCTTGGCGATCCTCACCGCGCCGCAGCGGCGCGCGATCGCGAGTGCTTCGCGCAGCGGCGTTCGGGCGTCGACTCGGCGCCCCTCGCGACGAAGGGCTTCTCCTAGCTCGGCGAGCACGTGGGCGTGCTCAAGGGGCCGGTTCGAGTTTTCGACCATCGCCGCAGCCTCTTCCAGCACCTCGATCCCCTCCGCTCCCCCTCGCGCGGCAGCGACCCCCCGCATCGCGTGACCAATGGTCGCAGTACTACCCCAACGCCGGGCATAGCCCATTGACTGCTCGGCCAACCGGCCTGCCTGCTCGTGCTCCCCGATCGCCATAAGCGACCGCGCCGCAAACGGAGACGCCATCACGTTCGGCCCAGGGCCGAAGCCCATCGTTTCGGCGTTGGCCGCAAGCCGTTCGAAATCCTCGGCAGCCGACTCGAGTTCGCCCCGCTCGAGGCGCAGATGGCCACGCGTGAGCAGAAGAGTGGAGAAGAGTGCGGTTTCCGGGACGGGCCCGGCAACCATGCCGATGGCCTGCAGTTCCGCCTCCGCCGCATCCAGCTGGTCCCGTTCGATCAGGATCTCGACAAACGTGCCGGTGAACATGACTAGAAGCGGGCCTATGCCGGCAAGTCGCGCAAGGTCGATCGCCTGACGAAGGTCGGCCTCGGCGGCGACGAGGTCTCCATATGCCCAAGCGACCAGACCGCTTAGGTTCCAGGCTTGGGCCAGGGCCGGAGTTGCGTCACGGTCGTGGGCGATCTCCAAAGCCCGTTCGACCGCACGCCGGGCCGGATCGAGCTCGTCGGCGGCGATCAGGATCATCACGCTGGTCACTGCGGCTGCCAACTCGGGCTCCTCGGCGAAGATAACGGCGTCCTGACCCAGCGCCCGCTTGGCTGCCTCAACGGCCTCGGCCGCGTTTACGTTGACGATCGCCGTGCGGGCTTCCATTGCCGCCGCCAGACGACCGGCTGGACTATCTCGCTCAATCAGGTCGGCGTAGCGAGTCAGATCGACCTCCGGTACGGACGGCACCAGAGCCGCAATCGTCCTCAGTTGCGCCTCCAACTGGAAGGCACGCTCCACCGAACCTTCGGCAACTGCCACCTCCACTGCTTCCGCGATCAGCGCGGCAACCTCCTCGAAGCGACCACCCATCGCCATCGCCATCGTCAGCTGAATCGCCCAACGACTGAGCAGCGACGGGTCACGTTTGAGCTCAGCGAACACGTCAGCCTCGATCGCGGCGAACGCCGCATAGTCGGCGGTGCGGAAACTGGCCGTGATTAGCGGCTCGAGCACTGCCGAACGGAGGCCATCGCGAGGCGGCTCGCGCAGCGCCCGGGTCAGATAGGCGATCGCCGAGCGGGGAGCGCCGTTGTTCAAGGCCCGTTCCCCCACCTCGATCAGCGTCCCCACCGTCACCTGGTCTTCACGTCCCTCGGTGGAGAGCAGCTGCGTAGCGACCTGCTCTGGGCTCGCCGCACGATCTCGCAGGAGCGCGGCCGCCCTCGCATGTGTCTGCGCTCGCTCGCTGGCGGGAATCTCCGAGTAGATCCCATTGCGCACGAGTGGATGGATGAACTGCAGGGATGCCGCGCGGTCGAAAATCGACCCCGCTCGCAATTCGTCGGCGGCTCCGGCAGCCCGATCGAGGTCGAGTTCAGCCAGCTCGGCTACGAGGCGCGTGTCGCTGCCGTCGCCGAGGACTGCCAGAGAGCGCGCAAGCGATCCGGCCTCCGCCGCCAGCCGCTCGATCCGCATCAGGACCGTGCGCGTCACCTGCTCCGGCGCCAGCTCTCGCAATAGTGCCGCCTGCTCAGCAGCAGGCTCGATCTCCTCCTCCGCGAGCGTCCGCGCCAGCTCACCGAGCAGGAACGGGTTGCCGCCGCTCATCTCGTGGCAGGTGGCAGCGAAGGGCGACTCCGGCTGACGGTCGAGCTCCTCCGCAAGCAGCGCCGCGGTGGCCTCGGCGCTCAGCGGTGCCGGCATTAGGTGGCGGACGACGGGGTCGGCGAGGATCCGTTGCATGCCCCCGGAAGGCTCGGGCTCCTCTGGGCGGCAGGTCACGATCAGCAGCACCGGCAGCTCCTCCAAGCGCGGCAGCAGGAAGCCGAGGTAGTCCAGAGAGACCGCGTCGGCCCAGTGGGCGTCATCGATCGCCAGCAGCAACGGCTTGCGTTCGGCCAGAGCCGCGGTTACCCAGTAGAGGCCGTGAAGAACGGCGAAGGAGTCGCTGGTTGCCTCGCCCTCAGGATCCACCCCAAGTGCGCCTCGGGCTGCCTCCGCCCCCTCCAGCACCTGCTCGCGCTCTCCGTCGGAGAGCGTCGACAACCGGCTCTCGAAGAGCTGGCGCACCAGCGCGAAGGGGAAATCCTGTTCCAGCTCGGTCGCTCGTGCAGCCAGTACCTCGAACTCCGCCCCTGCGGCGGCCCTCGCCTCCTGCAGGAGGCGAGTCTTCCCCAGCCCGGCGGCAGCTTCGACCGCCACGGCGCAGCCCCGGCCGGCTCCGACCTCGCCGATGGCGGCGTCGAACTCGGCGAGCTCCCGTTCTCGCTCCAGTAGCACCCTCATCTTTTATCCCTTATCAGCTCTTCCTGAGTACCCAAAGAGCAATTTTAGGGTCGATGTTGGGGTGCTACCCCCTGGCGAATCGATGGCAGCGGGTGCAGACTCGGCCAATGAAAGCGACCCCGGTAGATCCGATCTATCCGAGGGAGCTCCTCTAGCCCATGTGGTTCTCCTTGGTTCCTGGCGGGGGAAGTCGCCCGAGGCAGCCTGGTGACGCTGCTTCGGGCGGCTTAGCGTGAGCCGAGCGCCTCGATCCAGTCCCAGCGCTTGCCGCAGAGGCTGCCCGCTTCGTCCACCGGGACCGCCGTCAATTCGCCTGATTCCTCGTCGGCGGGAGCGAAGAGCAGAGGGCCAGTGGGTGGGCGCGGGAAGCCACCGCTGCCGGGATGGAGATCAGCGCCGCCGAAGCGCAATTCGGCTTCGTGGTGGCCGGCGCCGAGCTTGGCCTCGCCGAGTTCGATGAAGCTGCCTTCCGCCTCCAGTTCATGCCGCGCATCGCCGATCTTGTGGCCGTCGACAAAGAGTTCAATGCTGCCGCGCACCGAGCCACCGAGCCAGGCGGTGTAGCGGCCAGCGCTGGGGATTTCAAACGGGCCCTTGGTGGCGTCGTAGACGGGGGCATGGCGGGCGGCCAATATCCGCACGTTGTTGAGCCCGTGTTGGATCGCCAGCAGCCCCAGGC
>DASSNA010000328.1:0-7619 GCA_035688445.1 Solirubrobacterales bacterium
TCCTCAGCGCTGCGCTGGGAGAACTCGCGGTCGAACGGGATCACAACCAGCTCCTCCACCCCCAGGCCCTCGATCACGTCGCGCTTGACGCCGAAGGGCATGATCAGCTTCGGCAACGCCGCCGGGTGCAGGACTTCGAGCGGGTGCGGGTCGAAGGTGAGGACAGTGTCGGCGCCCTCGATTACCGCCTGGTGACCAAGGTGGACGCCGTCGAAGGTGCCGATCGCGACGTTGCGCGGCCGCGGCTCGGCGTCCGGCAGCGAGGTGACCTTGATACTCATCGCAGCGCCTCCGCAACCGCCGGGACCAGCTCCGCCACCCGCTCGGCGGGGACCTCTTCGCCCGCGTTCTCGACCCGGAAGGGGCCGATCGCGGTGCGGCGCAGCTCGGCGCAGTAGGCGTCCTCGAGCGTCTCGACCAGGGTGCGGACGTAGGTGCCGGCCGAGCATTCGACCTCGTAGTGGGCGAGCTCCCCGTCGCTGGAGAGGAGTTGAGCGCGGTGCACCTCGACGTCGCGCACGGGCGTCTCCACCGTCTCGCCACGGTGGGCCTTCTTGTAGAGGCGCTCGCCGCCGACGCGGACCGCGGAGGTCATCGGCACCCGCTGGCGGACGGTGCCGGTCGGCAGCTCCAGGAACCCTGGGATGCGGCCGCTCTCGGTCAGCTCACCGTCGGGGTCGCCGGTGCTGGAGCGCCAGCCAAGGCGGGCGGTGGCGAGGTAGGTCTTCGGCAGGCCGACGAGGAAGCGTTGCAAGCGGGTGGCGCGGCCGAGCAGAATCAACAGCAGGCCGGTCGCGAAGGGATCGAGGGTGCCGGCGTGCCCCGTCTTGGTGCCGCGCTGGCGGCGGACCATGGCGACGACATCGTGCGAGGTGACGCCGGGCGGCTTGTCGTAGAGGAGCACGCTGCCTGGATTGTCCGCCATGCTCAGGCGTCGAGCTGCGCCGAGACCTCGCGGGCCAGAAACTCCACCAGCGCCTCGAACTCGAGATCGGTGGAGAAGCCGGCGGCGCGTTTGTGGCCCCCGCCCCCGTGCAGCCGGGCCACCGCTGAGACGTCGACCTCGCCGGCGCTGGAGCGGAGGCTGACCTTGCGAGCGGCGCGACCACGGTTGCCGAGGTCGCGGATGACGGCGGCGACCATCGCCCCGTCAATCGAGCGCAGGTGGTCGATCAGCCCCTCGGTCATCTCCTCGCCGGCGCCGGTCGCCTCGTAGTCGCCCATCGTGATGTAGCTGAGGACGAGGCGGCCGTCGCAATAGCTCTGGATCTTCTCGAGAGCCCGCGAGACGAGCCTCAGCTTCTCCAATGGCACGTGCTCGTAGAGGCGGCGGTAGGTTTCGTCGACGTTGACCCCGGCCTCGATCAGGTCGGCGGCGACGCGATGGGTGTGGGCGTTGGTGTTCTCGTACATGAACTTGCCCGTGTCGGTAATCAAGCCGACGTAGAGCGCCGAGGCGATCTCCGCCGTGAGCTTCGCCCCCAACAGCAACGCCAGGTCGAAGACGATCTCCGCCGTGCAGGAAGCACCGACCTCGACCAGGTTGATGTCGCCGAAGCAGGTGTTGTCGTGATGGTGGTCGATGTTGATGATGTCGTTGCCGCCCGAGGTCAGCCACTCGACCGGCATCCGGTCGATGTTGCCGCAGTCGAGGAAGACGACGGTGCGGTCAGCCATGTCGGCGGGAGCCTCGTGGAAGACCTCCTCCAGCGGCAGGAAGCGGTACTCAATCGGCAGCGGGAACTCCTTCGCCGCCATGAACATCACCGAGTCCTTGCCGAGCTGGGTGAGGACTTTGTGCATCCCCAGTAGCGAGCCGAGCGCATCGCCGTCGGGACCCTCGTGGGCGGTCAGGAGGAAGCGGTCGCGGGTGCGCAGCTCGTCGGCGACGCGCTCGAGGTCGGAGGTGGCGACATTGGGAACGGAGCTCATTCTTCCTCCTCCAACAGTTCGGAGATCCGAACGCCTCGCTCGATCGTGTCGTCGTACCTAAAGGTCAACGTCGGGGTCCGCTTCATCCGCGTCTCGGCGGCGATCCGCTGCTGGATCACCCCGTGCGAGGAGCGCAGGCCGACCAGCGTCGCCTCCCGCTCCTCCTCGGTGCCGAGCACGCTGATGAACACCTTGGCGGTGCGCAAGTCAGGGCTGGTCTCTACCGAGGTAACGGTCACGAAGCCAATCCGGGGATCGCTCAAATCGCCTGAGATCGCGGCGCCCACGACCTCGCGAAGCACCTCATTAATGCGCCGCATGCGAGCCCCGGCCATCTTAGGATGATCCTCACTCGAGGGTCTGCTCGACCTGTTTCGTCTGGAAGAACTCGAGCACGTCGTCCTCCTTGACGTCGGCGTAGCCGTCGAGGACGATGCCGCACTCCTGGCCCTCCTCGACCTCCTGCACGTTGTCTTTGAAGCGGCGCAGGGAGCCGACTTTGCCGTCCCAGATGACCGTGCCCTCGCGGATCAGGCGGACGTTGGCGACGCGCACGGCCTTGCCCTCGGCGACGATGCAGCCGGCAATGCGGCCGACTTTGGAGGCTTTGAAGGTCTGTTTAACCAGCGCCTCGCCAATCGTCTCCTCGACCTCAAGAGCCTCCAGCAGGCCCTCCATCGCGTTGCGCAGGTCTTCGGTGATTTTGTAGATGACCGAGTAGGTGCGGACGTCGACGCCCTCGCGCTCGGCCGCCCGTTTGGCGTCGAGCAGCGGCCGCACGTTGAAGCCGATGATGATCGCGTCAGAGGCCGAAGCCAGCATCACGTCGGACTCGTTGATGCCACCGGTCTGCGAGTGGATGATGTTGATCGCAACCCGGTCCTGCGGCACTTTCGCGAGCTCGTCCTGCAGCGCCTCCAGCGAACCAGCGACGTCGGCCTTGAGGACGATGTTGAGCTCCTTAATCTCACCCTCTTGGGCGCGGGCGAAAACCTCGTCGAGGCTGACCTTGCGGCCCTGTCGGCGGGCCAGCGCCTCGGTTTTGAGCCGGTGTGCGCGCTCTTGCGCCATCTGACGGGCCTGGCGATCGCCATCGACCGTCTGCACGAACTCGCCGGCGTCGGCGACGCCATCGAAGCCGAGCACCTCGACCGGCATCCCGGGCACGGCCTCGGCGACGGCGGTGCCAGTGAAGTCCTGCATCGCCCGCACCCGTCCCCACTGGGGGCCGGCGACAAGCGAGTCGCCGACGCGCAGGGTGCCGCGCTCGACCAAGACGGTGACGACCGGGCCGCGGCCGGGGTCGAGCTGGGACTCGATCACATGCCCGGAAGCGTCGGTGTTCGGGTTGGCCGCTAGCTCCTCCAGCTCGGTGACCAGAAGGATCATGTCGAGCAAGTTGTCGAGGCCTTCTTTCGTCTTCGCCGAAACCTCGCAGAAGACGGTGTCGCCGCCCCATTCCTCGGGGGAGAGCCCTTCCGAGGCGAGCTCGCTTTTGACTTTTTCGGGGTTGGCGCCCTCTTTGTCGATCTTGTTGACGGCGATCAGCATCGGCACGTCAGCAGCGCGGGCGTGGTCGATCGCCTCCTTCGTCTGCGGCATCACGCCATCATCAGCGGCGACGACCACGACGACGACGTCGGTGACCTTGGCGCCGCGGGCGCGCATCGCCGTGAAGGCGGCGTGGCCCGGGGTGTCGAGGAAGGTGATCGTCTTGGCGTCGTGATGAACCTGGTAAGCGCCGATGTGCTGGGTGATCCCACCCGCCTCGCCGGCGGCGACCTCGGTCTCGCGGATCGCGTCCAGCAGCGAGGTCTTGCCGTGGTCGACGTGCCCCATGATCGTCACCACCGGCGGCCGGTCGACCAAGTCCTCCTCGGCGTCGGAGAACTGCGGCTCCTCGAGCTCCTCGTCGGCGGCGTGGACGATCTCGAGCTTGCGGTCGTACTCATCGGCGATCGCCTTCACCGAGTCGTCGGTGAGGGTCTGGGTGAGCGTCGCCATCTCGCCCATCATCATCAGTTTTTTGATTACCTCAGCCGGGGCGAGGCCAAGCGACTCGGCGACCTCGCGCACGGTGGCGCCGGAGTTGACCTTGGTCGCCTCTTCCTCGGCGGCCGCCTCGGGCTTAGCGGGCGGCTCCTCCAGGAGTGGCCGGCGGCGGCGTCCCCCACGGCGACGCGGCGGTCGCTGTGGCGGCGGCGGACCCCCCTGCTCACGGCGGGAGGCTTGCGAGTCGATCACGACCCGGCGTTTTTTGGAACTGGCGCCACCACCACCGCCACCACCACCCTGCGGTGCTCCAGCAGGGCGCACGGGTTTGGTCGACGTCTGCGACCCTTTCGCCTGCGGCGCCGATTTGGCAGCCGCCGGGGTGGCTTTTTGGGGCGCGGCCGGAGCTTTCTCAGCTGCGGGTTTGGGGGCGGCTTTGCTGGCGCCACCGTTGCCTTTAGCGGCGGCGATGGCTTTGAGGGCGTCGCCCTCCTCGACGCTGGAGGCAGCGGCTTTCGCCTCGACGCCAGCGGCCTTCAGAGCCGCCAGCAGCTCTTTCGAGCTGACGCCCTGCGCCTTTGCGATCTCGTGAACCCGTTTCTTGGCCACTAAGCCTGCTCCGCCTCCTCGGCTACCGGCTCCGCCGCTTCGTCGTCCTCGCCAAGGGTCTCGCCGTCTACTTCCTCGGCTTCCCTGGCCTCCTCGGCAATGTCCTCTTCGATCGCATCCTCAGTCGCGACTTCGTCCTCGCTCTCGGCGGGGGCCTCCTCTGCCGCCCCTGCCTCCTCTGCGGGCTCGACGAAGTTGGCCAAGGCGCGCGAGACGATCTCCTCCACCTGGCCCTCATCGGCGTCCGGGTCGGCGAGGATTTCCACCTCTGCCTCGGAGGCGTCGCCGAGCACCGCCACCTGGCTGGTCTCGAACCGCGAGAGCGCCTGGTGCTGCGGCAGGCCGCAGTAGGTCGAACCGGGGATCGCGGCGTTGGGACAGCGACGGCCATTGGAGAGGACCGCCATGCAGCGACCGTCGAAGGTTTCCTCGCCCTCGATCTCGATCTCCTGTTCTTCGGAGGCGAACTCGGTCTCGGACTTGATGTCGACCCGCCAGCCGGTGAGGCGGGCGGCGAGGCGAGCGTTCTGGCCATCGCGGCCGATCGCCAGCGAGAGCTGGTCGTCGGGGACGATTACGGTCGCCTGGCGCTCTTCGTCGTCGACGATCACCTCGCGCACGCGCGCCGGCGAGAGCGCTTTGGCGACGAAGCGGGCGGGCTCCTCGTTGTAAGGAATGATGTCGATCTTCTCGCCGCGCAACTCGGAGACGACCATCCGCACCCGCGAGCCACGCGGGCCGACGCAAGCGCCGACCGGATCGACCCCGTCGGCGTGGGAGACGACAGCGATCTTCGAGCGGTAGCCGGGCTCGCGGGCAACGCCGGTGATTTCGACCAGCTTGTCGGCGATCTCCGGCACCTCGAGCTCGAACAGGCTTTTAATCAGCTCCGGGCTGCGCCGGGAGACGACGATCGCCGGCCCTTTGGTCGAGTCGGAGACGTCGGTAATCACGGCCTTGACCCGCATCCCGTGGTCGTAGCGCTCGTTGTAGACCTGCTCGGACTTCGGCAGCAGCGCCTCGACTCGCTCGCGCAGCTGGACCAGCGTGTAGCGCTTGTCCGACTGCTGGATGATCCCGGTAATCAGCTCGCCGACCCGGTCCTGGTACTCGTCGTACATCATCTGCCGCTCGGCCTCGCGGATCCGCTGCAGGATCACTTGCTTGGCGGTCTGGGCGGCGATGCGTCCGAAATCCTCGGGGGTGACGTCCTTGGTCTCGATCTGGTCCTCGTAAGGGGCGATCATCTCCGGGTCGAGCTCAGGCTCCTCCGGCTCTTTCATCTCACCCGTCTCCGGGTCAATCTCCGGCTCCTCCTGTTGCTCGGCCGCTTCGGCCAGGAGCTTCTCCTCCAGCTCGGGCGGGAGGATCAGCTCGTAAACCTTGTACTCGCCAGTCTCGTGATCGAGGTCGACACGGGCATATTTGGCGGATTCGGGAGTCTTCTTGTAGGCCGAGAGGAGGGCGTCCTCGAGGGCGTCCATCAGCCGGTCGGCCGAGATGCCCTTCTCCTGCTCGAGCGCTTTGATTGCCTCGACGATCTCTTTACTCACTGAAGCGACTCCTTGGGTTCGGAACTGGTGGCTTGGCGGCGGTCGCGGTACTTGGGGCCCGGCGAGGACACCTCGAGCGAATAATCGACCAGCAGGTGTTGCAGGTGCTTGGTGACTCGTTCGCAAAGAGCAAGATCGACTCCGTCGGGATGGTCGATGAAGAGGCGCAGCGAGTCGTTCCTCGGTTTCTCGATGGCGACCAGGTCGATTTCGCCGTCCAGCTCGGACAGCCGCTGCTGCAGTTCTTGCTCGGTGGGCTCGTTCATACGGGGTGCGGGCGTAAAAAAAGTGGGCCAGGCCCACTTCTCGACACGACATAGGGACAGAAAAGCTTGCGTCCAGTATAGCCCGCCTAGCCTTTCGGCTGGCTAAGTTTTTCCCGCAAGCGGTCGATTTCGCTCAGGATCGCCTCGGCAATCTCGTCCTTGGAGGCGATCGGCACCTCGGTCTCACCCTCGGCGCGGATCAGCGTCACCGCGTTGCGTTCGCTCTCGAAACCGATCTCGGGATCGGAGACGTCGTTGAGGACGATCATGTCGGCGCCCTTGCGGTGCAGCTTGCCGCGGGCGCGCTCGACCGCCTCTCCGCCGTGCTCGGCGGCAAAGCCAACGACCGTCTGCTCCGACGCCCGTTTGGCGGCGAGGGCGGCGAGGATGTCCTCGGTTGGCTCCAATGAGAGCTCGAGCGAGCCGGCCCGCTCCAGCTTGCCCGCTGCGGCCTCGGCAGCGCGGAAGTCTGCTGGCGCCGCTGCCATCAGCAGCACCTGGGTCTTCTCGAACTCCTCCTGGGCGGCCGCGGCAAGCTGGGCAGCGGTCTCGACGTCGATCCGGTGCACGCCGGCGGGCGTCGGCAGCGCCACGTTGGCGGCGATTAACGTCACTTCGGCCCCACGCTTGGCCGCGGCGGCGGCGAGGGCGATCCCCATCCGGCCGCTGGAGCGGTTGCCGATGAAGCGGACCGGGTCGATCGGCTCGCGGGTTCCGCCGGCGGTAACCAGCACCCGCAGCCCGTCCCAGGGGCGGCTACCAGCCGGCAGCGCTGCCTCGACCCGGGCGAGCAGCTGCGCCGAGTCGGGCAAGCGACCGCGACCGTACTCGCCGCGCGAGGCGAGCTTGCCCTCCTCGGGCTCGATCACCTCCACCCCGCGCTCGCGCAGCGTCGCCAGGTTGGCCTGCGTCGCCGCGTCGGCGTACATGCGGTCGTTCATCGCCGGCGCCACCAGCCGCGGCGCCGTGCAAGCGAGGAAAGAGGTAGTCAGCATCGAGTCAGCCGCACCAGCGGCCAGCTTGGCGACCGTGTTGGCCGAGGCGGGGGCGATCATGTAGGCGTCGCAGCGGCTCGCCAGCTCAAGGTGGCCGATTGGATCGTGGGAGACAGCCTCTTCACCGGGGAAGGCGCCGCGCATCGGGTCGCGCTCGAACTCGGAGGTGAGGACGGGCGCGCCGACGATCCCCTCGAAGGAGGCGGCGCCGACGAAACGCTCGGCGTTGTCGGTCATCAGGACCCGGACGCCGTGTCCGGCCAGGGTCGCCA
>DASSNA010000006.1:0-4418 GCA_035688445.1 Solirubrobacterales bacterium
GAGCAGCGGGTAGACGATGCGCGAGTTGCCGAGGTAGAAGTTGGCGTAGGAGGCGGCCATGCGGTCGCCAGCGCGGCGCGGGATCGTCCCCTCCGCCGCGTCGACCCCGGCGGCCTCCTCGGCTGAAGTCTCTAGCGGGCCGGGGGAGGGGAGGAGCGCCACCTCGAGCTGCCGCCCTCGGGCGTCGGTCGCCGCTTCCAGTCGCTCGCGCGCGTCGCGGGAGATCCGGTGCTGGGGATCGGCGTCGTCGTCGCTCCAGGTCAGCAGCACCTTGCCCGGCGCGGCGAAGCAGGCGAGGTTGTCGACGTGCCCGTCGGTCTCGTCTTCGAAGACGCCGGCGCCGAGCCAGATCACCTTCTCCGCCCCTAGGTAGTCGAGCAACACCCGCTCGATCTGCTCGCGCGAGAGCTCCGGGTTGCGGTTCGGGTTGAGCAGGCACTCTTCGGTGCTCAGCACCGTCCCCTCGCCGTCGACGTGGATCGCCCCGCCCTCGAGCACGATCGGTGCCCGGTAGCGGTTGGCGCCCTCGATCTCCAGCACCTTGGCGGCGACGCGGTCGTCACGGTCCCATGGGAAGTAGAGGCCGCCCTCGGTCCCTCCCCAGGCGTTGAAGCGCCAGTCGACGCCGCGTAGCTCGCCGCTGCCGTCGACCAGGAAGGTGGGGCCGGTGTCGCGCATCCAGGCGTCGTCATTGGAGAGCTCAACCACCCGCACCGCGGGCGGCAGCATCGCCCGGCAGCTCTCGAACTGCGCATCGGAGGCGGCCATCGTCACCGGCTCGGAGGCGGCGATCGCCGTCGCCACCGCCGCGAACGCCTCCTGCGCCGGCTTGGCTCCCAGGCGCCAGTTGTCTGGGCGCTCCGGCCAGACCATCCAGCAGCCGCTGTGTGGCTCGAACTCGCCGGGCATCCGGAACCCGTCCGCCGCAGGAGTCGATTCATGGGTAGCACTCACCGCCGTCTATCTTGAACCCCGTGGAGGAGATCCGCCTGATCCGCGCCACCGAGTCACCTGACTCGCCAGCGCGCACCCGCGCTCCGTCGCGCCCGCCCTTCCGGATCGGTGCAGTCCAGCACCACTGGCACCCGGACCCCAAGGAGCACGAGGAGGCGCTAGCGCAGGGCATCCGCATGGCGGCGGCCGAGGGCGCGCAGTTGATCTGCCTACAGGAGCTGACCCTGAGCCCGTACTTCGCGGTCGACCCTGCCGGTCCCCAGCCCGGGGGTGCCGAGCCCGAGGACTTGCCGGGCGGGCGCACCTACTCCTTCGCGGCGCGGATGGCGGCCGAGACCGGCGCCCACCTCCACGCCTCGCTCTACGAGCGTGCCGACGGCGAGGATGGCCTCGGCTTCAACACCGCGATCGTCATCTCGCCCGCTGGCGAGCTCGTCGCCCGCACCCGCAAGCTCCACATCCCGGTCACCGCCGGCTACCACGAGGACCGCTACTTCCGCCCCGGCCCCGGCGACACGGAGGCGTTCCCGCTCGTCCGTCTCGAACTGCATCAAATTTATGGCCCAGCAGACCAGAAATTTGATGCAGTTCGGGGAGAGGTGCGGCTCGGCCTGCCCACCTGCTGGGACCAGTGGTTCCCCGAGGTCGCCCGCGCCTACAGCCTCGAGGGCGCCGATGTCCTCGTCTACCCGACCGCGATCGGTTCCGAGCCCGACCACCCGGAGTTCGACACCCAGCCGCTCTGGGAGCGGGTGATCGTCGGCAACGGCATTGCCAACGGCGTCTTCATGGTCGCCGTCAACCGCATCGGCTCCGAGCCGCCCCTCACCTTCTACGGCTCCTCCTTCATCTCCGACCCCTACGGCCGCATCCTCGCCAAAGCCCCCCGCCACGAGCCCGCCGTCCTTGTCGCCGACCTCGACCTCGACCAACGCCGCGATTGGCTAGAGCTCTTCCCGTTCCTAACCACCCGCCGTCCGGACACTTACGCGCGCCTCGCCGAAGAAGCGACGGACGTGATGAACGAGCCGAGGGATTGACCGCTGCCGGCAGGGAGGGGTGGGTGCCACTCGCTCCGACAAAAGCCGAGCTAATTAGCTCGTCTTTTTGAGTATCCGTCGGCTCGAGTGACACCCACCCCTCCAAATGACAGAGCTCTGGGTCAGCTGGGCGCCAGCGCGTCGATCGTCTCCGCCAGCTTGTCGGGGGTGACGATGGGGGTGAGGATGGGGAGGGTGATGCCGCCGGCGACGAAGGCGGCGAGGCGCTCCTGCATCTGCTCGGGGGTGCCGAAGACGAACATGTCCTCGATCAGCTCCCAGGGGGCGGCCGCGGCGGCGGCTTGGCGGTCGCCGGCTTCCCAGGCCTGCACCATCGGTTCGATCTGCTCGCCGTAGCCGAGCCAGCGGTAGAAGGCGGCGTAGACGGGGACGGTGATGTAGGAGGAGAACATGAAGCGGGCGAGCGGCTCGACCTGCTCGCGCTCGCCGGGGATGCAGAAGAAGCGGCAGAGCAGCTCGAAGCCTTCGGGCGCGCTTTCCAGTTGGGCGGTCACCTTCGGCAGCCCCGCCAGTGGCAGGAAGTTGGTGAAGGCGCCGTCGGCGCGCTCGACCGCCAGCTCCAGCATCTTCCCCCGTAGCGCCGCCAACACGATCGGCACCCGGTGCTCCGGCTTCTGTTCGAGCTTGAAGCCCGAGGGGGTGCGGTCGCCTGCGAGCGCCGGGCCGAGGAAGTCGAGCGTCTCCCGCACCTTGCTCAGCGGCCGTTCGAAGGGAATCCCGTTCCAGCCTTCGACGATCCGGTCCGAGGAGGCGCCGAGGCCGAGCACGAAGCGCCCGCCCGAGGCGTCGGCGAGCGCCGCTGCCTGCTGGGCCAGCAGCGCCGGCCCGCGCTGGAAGACGCCGACGATGCCGGTCCCCAGCCGCGCCTGCTCGGTCCAGGCCGCGCTCAGCGCCAGCGGCGTGAAGCCATCCGGCCCCGCGGTCTCTCCCGTCCAGAGGTCGGTGTAGCCGGCCGCCTCGGCCCGCTTGACCAGCTCCTCGTGGTCAGCGAGCGTCAGCCCCGGCAGCGGCAGCGTCAGGCCCCAGCGATCCATTGATCGCCACCCTATCGCCGTCCTCCTGCCCGTGGCGGATCTCGAAGCGCCGGTCGGCCGGCCACTGGCTGAAGAAGGAGCCCGCGTCCTGGGCGCTGAGTGGCCGCGTGAAGAGGAACCCCTGGCCGCTGTCGCAGTCCTTCTCTCGGATCAGCGAGAGGTCCTGCGGGCGCTCGATCCCCTCCGCCGTGGTCTCGATCTCGAGCGCTTTGCCGAGCTGGACGAGGGTGTGGAGGAGGATCTCGCCCTCGCCTCCCTCGTCGGCCAGCTGGCTGACGAAGGAGCGGTCGATCTTCAATTCGTCGACCGGGAACTGGCGCAGGTGGGCGAGCGAGGAGTAGCCGGTGCCGAAGTCATCGACGGCAATCTTCACCCCCAGCGCCTTCAGCTCGTTCAGGCGCCGCGCCGTTTCGGTGGCGTTGCTCATCAGCGTCGTCTCGGTGATCTCGACCGTCAGCAGCTCCGCTGCCAGGCCGCTCGCCTCGAGCGCTTCGACGACGTGGTCGAGCAGGGCGTCGGTGTCAAGCTGCAGCGCCGAGACGTTGACCGAGAGCCCGATCGGCCGCCCCTCCTGCTGCCATTTTGCCGCCTCTCGGCAGGCCTCGGTGAGGACCCAGGCGCCGACGTCGACGATCATCTTCGTCTCCTCCAGCAGCGGGATGAACTCCTCCGGCTGGATGACGCCGCGGCCCGGGCGGCGCCAGCGCAGCAGCGCCTCGACGCCGGTTGGGGTCATCGTGGTGAGGTCGAAGGTGGGCTGGTAGACGAGGAAGAACTCCCCGTTGCCGAGCGCGCCCTGCAGGTCCATCTCGGTTTCCAGGCGTGACTGCACCTCGTCCTCCATCCCCGACTCGAAGACGAGGTAGCGGCTCTTGCCGCCCCACTTGGCCCGGTACATGGCGATGTCGGCATCGCGCAGCAGCTCTTCGGCCGAGGCGCGGACGCCGGTGGCGATGCCGATGCTGGCCTTGGCGCGGACGCGGGTCTCACGGTCCTCGCCGAGGCAGAAGGGCTCGTTGAACGCTTCCAGCAGGCGCTCGGCGATCAGCTCCGGGCCGGCGGCAAGCGAGAGGCCGTCGGCGACGACGACGAACTCGTCGCCCCCGAGCCGGCCGAGGGCGTCGGTCTCGCGGATCACGCCGCCGAGGCGCCGGGCGACTGCACAGAGCAGCTCATCGCCGGTCGTGTGGCCGAGCGAGTCGTTGATCGCCTTGAAGTTGTCGAGGTCGACGAAGAGCGCCGCCACCGGTTCCTGGTTGTGGCGGGCGCGGGTCAGGGTCTGCTCGATCCGGTCGAGGATCAGGGTCCTGTTCGGCAGCCCGGTGAGCGCGTCGTGGGTGGCGAGGAAGACCAGTTCCTTCTCGCGGTT
>DASSNA010000016.1:0-5391 GCA_035688445.1 Solirubrobacterales bacterium
GCCGTATTTGACTTCGGCGTGGTCGACGACCGAGGCGCCGCTGCCTGGGGCGAAGTAGATCGCGCACCATTCTCCGGCCGCGGCTTCTTTGGCGCCGGTGAAGACGACGGGTTCTGAGGCGGTGCCTTCAACCAGGAGAGTGCCTTTGACTTCCAAGTGCACGACCTTTAAGACCGTCCCCGGTTTGATGGTCAGGGTCACGCCTTCTTCAACCGTAGGGCTTCCGGTATATGGGCTCCCAGCGGCGTTGAGCGTCATGTTTTCGGTGATTTTTTCCGGCAGGACCGTCGCCGTCGCCGTCGCCGGCACGATCAAGCAGATCGCGATTGCCAGCAGTGCGGATATCCGTTTCGCCATGTAGATGGAGCCCCTGTCTTTGCCCGTTTGCAGCCGCCCGGAGAGGCTGAGAGCTCTCCAGCGAAATCCAGGGCATCCTGCACAGAGTGCCGGCCGGTGTCCATACCGAAAACTTGGACTGGTAGGGATATCTATTTATTTCGGTTCTGGCGCCTTACACACTGTCTACTTGGAGCGGCGAAACCGATAGCGGCTGGCCTGCAGCAAAAAGACACGGCGCCTAGACACAGTGTCAGCAAATGAAATCGCTCAGAACCCCAAGGCGAACTTGGCGTCCTCGGTCATCATCTCCGGGCTCCACGCTGGGTCGAAGACCATCTTCGGGTGGACCGCGGTGACACCGGGGAGGTCGCCTACGAACTCCTTCATCTGCTCGGAGACCTGGGGGCCGATTGGACAGGCAGGGGTGGTGAGAGTAAAGGTGACGTAGACGTCGGTGTTCTCGATCTCGACGTCGTAGACGAGGCCGAGGGAGACGAAGTCGAGGCCGAGCTCGGGGTCGATCACTTCCTCGAGCGCCTCGAGGACGTCGTCCTCGGTAAGGACTTCGGCGTGCTCGTCAGAGGTGGCTGCTGGGTTGTCGGACATGACTCCATGGTAGCCAGCCGTCCGGCTCAGCCCGGTGGCAGCGGCTCCGGGGGCGGTCCGTCGCCCGCCGGCGCCAGCTCCAGCTGCCACCAGCCGACGTCGCGCCAGGCGCCGTGCTTCCAGCCGATCTCGCGGTTGACGCCGACCGGCTCGAAGCCGAGCTTCTCGTGCAGGGCGACGCTCGCCTCGTTGGGCAGGGTGATGCCGGCGCAGGCCATGCGGAAGCCGCGCTCGCGCAGGCGCTCGAAGAGCGCCGTGTAGAGGGCGCAGCCGATGCCGGTGCCGCGAAACTCGTCGGCCACGTAGACGGAGACGCTGGTGCTCCAGCGGTAGGCCGGCCGCTCGTTGAAGGCGGTCGCGTAGGCGTAGCCGACCACCCGCCCCTCCCGCTCGGCGACCAGCCAGGCGTGGGTGGCGGCGTGGTGCTCGATCCGCGCCGCCACCTCCTCGGCGCTCGGCGCTCGCTCCTCGAAGGAGACGGGGCTGCTCTCGACGTGAGGCGCGTAGATCGCCGCGCAGGCGCCGGCATCGCAGGCGGGATCGGCGTCGCGGATGCTGAGGTCAGCCATGGGTCCCGGCAATCTAGATCGCCAAGGGGTGTGGTTGAGGTTAGGCCTCCTATAGGGCACCAAAGCTCAACCACACCCTGGGTGTCACTAGGCTGCGGGCCATGAGCGAGCAGGGCAAAGTCGTGCGCCGGTCGATCGGGATCGTCTTCGACGACGGCGGGCTGCTGGCCCTCACCTCGACCCTCCCCGACGGCGCCAACGCGCACGGCGAAGAGGAGGTGAGCGCGATCCTCAGCGACCCCGAGGGCACCCCCGTCGAGTTCGAGGAGGCGCTGCTCTCGACTGAGTACGGCGAGGACGGGGTGCAGCGGCGCGCCAGCCTCGAGCTCTGGCCCGACCTCGAGGACCTGCGGCCCGTGCGCGGCGCCGGCACCCTGATCGACTCGGTCAACGTGCGCCACCGCGGCCTCGAGGCGCGGATCGCTTTCTTCCGCTGGTCGGTCGAGGGCCGCGAGGGCCTCGGCACCTACGAGGTCGCCCGCACCGATGGCTGAGGGCCCTCAGATCGAGGCGATCGTCTCCGACTTTGGGGGCGTCCTCACCACGCCGCTGCTGAACTCCTTCGCGGCGATCCAGGACGACGTCGGCATCTCCGCCGAAAGCCTCGGTCTGGCGATGCGCCATGAGCTCGCCGAGGGCGAGGAGCTGCCGCTCTTCCGGCTCGAGCGCGGCGAGATCAGCGAGGACGAGTTCATCGAGCACCTCACCGACGGGCTCGAGGCGATCCTCGGCCATCGTCCCCACCTGCACCACTTCCGGCACATGTTCTTCGACGCGCTCGACCCCAACGAGCCGTTGTTCGAGCTGATGCGCGAGCTGAAAGCGCGCGGTCTGACGATGGCGCTGCTAACCAACAACGTGCGCGAGTGGGAGTCGCTCTGGCGCCCGATGCTGCCGATCGACGAGGTCTTCGAGACGGTTGTCGACTCCGCCTTCGTCGGCTGCCGCAAGCCGGAAGCGCGGATCTACGAGCTGACCCTGGAGCGGATCGGGGTGCCTGCCGAGGCCTGCCTCTTCATCGACGACCTCGGTCCCAACTGCGAAGGCGCCGAGGCGATCGGGATGAACGCGATCCACTTCCGCGACAACGAGCAGGCGATTCCGGCGATCCGCGCCGCCGTCGGGTCCGCCAGTCCCTCCTAGACGAGGCGGTCGGCCCGCTGGCGCGCCGCGGCGCCGTCTCCGTCGCCCGCGCGCACCGGCGCTTCGCGCCAACGGCGGGCGAAGGGCAGGCGCCAGCTGCGCGGGGCGATCAGGGCGCCGATCTCGGTCGGCCCCCAGGACCCCTGCGGGTACGGTTTCACCGGCGGCGGGTCGCGCAGCAACGGTTCGGAGATTTCCCACAGCCGCTCGATGCCCTTGGCGGTGGTGAAGAGGGTGCGGTCGCCGACCATCGCGTCGCGGATCAGCCGCTCGTAGGCGTCCACCGCCTCGCCGGCATAGCCGGTTTCCTCGAGCGAGAACTGCATGCTCGCCTTCTCCAGCACCATCCCCATCCCCGGCCGCTTGCCGTAGAAGGAGAGCGAGACCCGCGAGGACTCGTCGAGGTCGAAGGTGAGGTGGTCGGGGCCGTAGCGGCCGACCCGCGAGTGCTCGGGGAACATCGCGTGCGGGGGCTCGCGGAAGGCGATCGAGATGATCCGCGCCCCTTCACCCATCCGCTTGCCGGTGCGGAGGTAGAAGGGGACGCCGCTCCAGCGCCAGTTGTCGATTTCGCAGCGCAGGGCGACGAAGGTCTCGGTGCTGGAGTTGGGGTCGACGCCGGGCTCGTCGCGGTAGCCCTCGTACTGGCCGCGCGCCACCTGCGCGGGGTCGAGCGGCAGCAGGCTGCGGAAGACCTTGTTCTTCTCGTCGGTGATCGGCTCCGGCGCCAGCGAGGTCGGCGGCTCCATCGCGACGAAGGCGAGGATCTGCATCAGGTGCGTGACGACCATGTCGCGGAAGGCGCCCGTCTTCTCGTAGAAGGCGGCGCGGCTGCCGACCCCGAGCGTCTCCGGCACGTCGATCTGGATGTGGTCGATGTGGTTGCGGTTCCAGATCGGCTCGAAGAGGCCGTTGGCGAAGCGCAACGCGAGGATGTTCTGCGCCGCCTCTTTGCCGAGGAAGTGGTCGATGCGGAAGACCTGCTCCTCGTCGAGGACCTCGTGGACCATCGCGTTCAGCTTGCGGGCGCTGGCGAGGTCGGTCCCGAACGGCTTCTCCAGGATCACCCGCGAGCGCTCGGAGAGGCCGCACTGCTTCAGCATCTGGATCACGTCCGGGGCGGCGGTCGGCGGCACGCTGAGGTAGTGCAGCAGCCGCGTCTCCGGCCCGAGCTCCTCCTTCGCCTTCGCCGCCACCTCCGCCAGCTTCTCCGGCGCCTGCGAGTGCGGCACGTAGGAGAGTCGACCGGAGAACTCGTGCCACTCCTCGCCGCCGAAGGCGTGACGGGCGAACTGCCGGCAGGCGCTTTCGGCGATCCCCCTGAACTCAGCGTCCCCGATCTCCTCCATCGAGATCCCGACGATCCGAAACTCCGGCATCAACCCCGCCTGGAAGAGCCGCAACAGCCCCGGCAGCAACTTCCGCCGCGCCAAGTCGCCAGTGGCGCCGAAGATGACGATTACGTGAGGAGGGACGTCCAACGAAGCAAGGTTAGCCTCCGCAGCGACCCACCCCGCTACCTCTTGTCCTTTGGCGGCAACTCTTCCCGTTCGATCCACCTGCTCCTCCTACCCCGATTCACGTCCCGGTGCGCGACGAAGCAGAGGACCGCGGCGAGGACGAAGGCGGCTGTGAAGATCCAGAGGTCGACAGGGCGAATCGCCAACTCCCCAGAGAGGGTCAGCGCGGCGAGGCTGGTTGCGAAAGCGAAGCCGGAAAAGACGAAGCCAAACGTCTGCCAGACGACCGATGGTTCCGGCATTTCCTGTTCTCGAACCTGCTTTCGCACGTCTTACCCCCTATGCAGCACAAGCTAGACAAAATGCCAGCTTCATCTAAGGGCAGTTAGCCCCTATTACCGCGACGGGGACGCTAGTTGTCGCTGCCGGCGCGGTCCCACACGTAGAGCTCCATCGCCTCGCTGGCGAGCTCCATTAGGCGGGGTGGGCCGAGGAGGTTGAGGACCAGCTCTAGGGCGTCCTCTTCGGTGACGCCGGAGTCGACTGCCTCCTCGCCACGGAAGCCGGCGGCAAGCTTGAGGGCCTCGCGGCGGTTTTCGCCGAGCGAGTTGAAGGCGCCCATCAGGAAGTCGCGGTTGGGGACCGGGTGGCCGACCTCCAACGAGCCGTGCCAGGCGGCGAGCATCGAGAGGTCGTGCTCGTCGAGCTCGGCGATCGCCTTCGCGTAGTGGACTTCGAGCTCGGCGTCCGGGATCTCATCGACCCAGGCCCGAACCGCCTCGCCGAAGAGCTGGCGACGGGCCTCGCGGCCGATTGAGTCGGCGATCACCCTGATGGCGTCGGCGGGGTCTACGAAGCAGAGGGGCATCAGCTGGCGAGCAATTTAGAGAGGGTCGAAGACGCCAAAAGATGCCCGCTAATCACGCAGTTTGCGGGGTCGCGGGCGGCAGCGCACAGAGGGCGCCGGAGCCGTCCCTAGGCTCGGTCGAGTGCCGCTGAAACTGATCCACGGGCCACCCAACTCCGGCCGCGCGGGTGTCATCCGCCGCGATTTCCTCGCCGCCCTGGAGAGCGACCCGATCTTGGTCGTGCCGACGCTCGACGACGTCTTCGCCTTCGAGCGCGAGTTCTGCACCGAAGGTGCACGTGTCGGCGCCGTGCTGGGCGGGGCGGCGATGACCTTCGGCGCCCTCTTCCGCACCGTCGCCACCGCGGCGGGCGCGCCGCCCGGAGCCGAGCTCTCGCCAGCGCAGCGGCTGCGCGCGGTCGCGGTG